>CAMWHH010000053.1 GCA_947174035.1 uncultured Mycoplasma sp.
ATATAAAATTTAGTAAAATTTTTATTTTAAAAAATTCTTAAATTAAAAATTACAAACTAAATGATAGATTTATTCTTATGTTTTTGTTAATATAAAAACATAAAATAAAATGGAGTGTATATGAGTAATTACTCTAATAACAATGGATATGGTAACCCAAACATTTCTAATAACAATGGATATGGTAACCCAAACAACTCCAATGGCAATTGATATGGGAATAATCCAAACAATCAAAATAATAGTGTATATGGATATAATCAAAATTATAATACTAGCAGACCATCAGAAAAATTATTAAACTCAATGAAAAGCGCATCTATTGCTTATATTGTTTTATTTTTCATAACTATTATTTTAATTGTTGCTGGATATGTAATGGTAATTTCTGGTGCTGTTTCTGCAACTTATCACTATGATAATTATGGAAATATAGTTGTTGATGATTCATTTATTGTTTCTGTTGGTTATGGTTTTATAGGAATAGGAGTGTTGTGTTCATTTTGTCTATTTATTACAGGTATCATTCTTGCTATAAGAAGTGGAAATTTAAAAAATTATTTAAGAAATGATTTTAATGCTATTTTTGTACTTTCTGTAATTGGTATTTTTGTTGGGTTTTTATCTTTAATTGCTGCTTTTATGGCAATTTCTAAAGTTAATATGATTAGAAGATAATTAAATAAACTTAAAATTAAATTAACAAACTAAATTATATAAAAATTTAATTTTTACTTGATTAAAAAATGAAGTGCAATGCACAATATAAAATTTGTGCAGGTACTTCTTTTTTTTCAAATATTATTTGATTTGTTTTTTAAGCAATAAATAACCAAAATTATTTAATTGACTAAAATTATTATTTTTGCTAATATCAAAAACATAAATAATTAAGGAACTATATATGAGTAATTATTCAAATAATAATGAATATGGTAATAATCAATACAATAATAATCAACCATATAATCTAAACTATGGTAATAATTATAATCAACAAAATCCATCAGAAAATTTATTAAAATCAACGAAAAAAGCATCTATTACTTATATTATTTTATTTTTCTTAACAATTATTTTAACTATAGCTGGATCTATGCTTTTAATATCTTGAATTTTACAAGCTAATTCTTCACTTCAAAATGATAATTATTATGATAATCAAAACTATGATTATAAAAGTGATTTGCTTTCTACAGATTTATTTATTAGTGCTGCTTTAATAGCAGTAGGAGCAATATCTGGAATTTTATTATTTATTATTTCAATTGTTTTAACCATAAAAAGTGAAAAACTTAAAAATTATTCGAATGATTTTGATGTTATTTTTATACTTTTTGTAGTTGGCATTTTTATTGGGCTAAGTTCATTAATTGCTTCATTTATGTCAATTTCTAAAGTTAACAAAATTAATAAGATTAAAAAATAGTTAAATAAACTTAAAATTTTAATTATTGACTTATTTTTTAAAAGTTTCTAAAAAAATATATAGATATAAAAAGTGTAATTTTTTAATAATTTTCAAATTAAAAAATAACTAAAAAACATTTTTTGATTATTGACATTTCAATTAATTTTAATATAACAAAACTATAAATAAAAAATTATGAGGTTTTATAATTATGAATAATTATCCAAACAATAATAATGGATATGGTAATGATCAATATAATAACAACAATCAGAATTATGCACCAAATATGCAAAATAATAATTATCATTCACAACCAAATCCAAAATTAACAAAATCTTTAAAAGATACTTCATTATCATATATTGTTAGTTTTTTTCTTTCTTTAATTTTTTCAATTGCAGCTTTTGCTGTTAGTATAACTGGTACTCTTAAAGTTTTTGATCCACACACATCTGGATCTGAAATTGAAAAATTTGAACAAATATATTTAGCTTTAGAAGTTATGGCTATAATTTTTTCTCTTGTAACTTTTATTATCGCAATAATATTAATTGTAAAAGTCAATGCTATAAAAAAACAAAGAAGAGATTGTGAAACTATTTTTATATTAACTATTGTAGGTATTTTTGTGCCTTTTGTAAGTTTAGTTGCATCTTTTATGATACTTTCAAAACTTAAAAAAACTAATTCTGATTATTCTTATAATCAAGGATATGGTAATAATAGACCATATTAATATTAAAAATACAAAAACTTTATCAAAAAAAAATGAAGTGCAACACATAATGCAAAATTTATGTGAGCGCTTCTTTTTTATAACTTAAATTTCTCTTTTATTATTTTGTCAATTTTTAAAGCTGCTATAGTTGCTTTTTCATAAAAGACAAATTCAAAAAGTCTTTCATTAATATAAGGTTCTTTTTTTAAATTATTTAAAATATTAGTTGAATTAGATAAATATAACAAATGGTTTACATTGATTACAGCTCCACTTGTTCCTATAATTAAAACCACATCCTTTTCATTAACACTATTAAATATTTGATGAAGTTTTAAATATTGTGGTGCTTGTTCATTAAAAAAAACAATATAAGGTTTAATTCACTTAGAATTACATTTAATACATTTTTTAAAATCATATGGCTTGTAATTTAAATCTTCATAAATATAATCACAGTCTGTACATATTAATTTGTTTGAATATCCATGTAAATGGATTACGTCTTCACAACCTGCTTTTTCTAATAAATCATCAATATTTTGAGTAATTAAAATACAGTTATTTTTTAATTTCTTTTTTCATTCTGCAATTTTAATGTGCATTAAATTTGGTTTTTTGTTTTTTAATTCTTTTCTTCTATCATTATAAAATTTATGAACAATTTCAAAATTTTGTTTTCAAGTTAAATAATTACAAACAACATTAATATCATAGTTGTTTCATAATCCAGTATCACTTCTGAATGTTTGTATTCCGCTTTCAGCACTTAAACCTGCACCACTTAATATAATTAGTTTTTCCATAATAGCATTTATTTTATTAGTAATTTTTAAAAAACAATTCAATAATGTTTTCAATTGTTAAATTTTCTAAAACACTATTTAAATTATAGTTTTTAACTATTTCTTTTATTTTGTTTATTTCATAATTTTGATTCAGAAAAAGTTTTTCAAATTCGTTTAAATTATCACAAAATAAACCATCAGAAGTAAAAGAAATATCAGTAATTTTATTATTGTTTGTTTTTAGTTTCATTTCTAAAGATCCACTTGGAATTCTTATTTTGTTTGTATAGTTAAAATCAAAGTCTCTGCCATAAATTCATTCTTTGTTTCCAAATTTTTCTTCCACAAATTTTTGAACTTTCTCATTATTTGTTAAATCAATAATTTCTCTTTTACAATTGTATTTATTTTCAAAAAATTCTATGAATTTTTCCTCAAAATCATTTTGGTTTATATCTATTAAATTTTTAATATTTTCTACTCTACTTTTAACAGATTCTATTCCTTTAGAAATTAATTTAGTTTTATCAACAGTTAATAACTTAACCATTTTTTCTATATCAACATCAAATAACAAAGTTCCATGAATTAAATAATCGTTTTTGTGAAATAAAACTGCGTTACCTGAAACTTTTTTTTCATTAACTATAATGTCATTTCTTCCTGAAAATGTGGCTTTTATTCCAACATAATTTAAAAATTCAACTATATCAATTAAACATTCTTTAAAATTGAATTTATTTTTTTTGTTTCTTTTAATGAAAGTAAAACAAATATTCCCATTGTCATGAAAAACTGCACCTCCTCCACTATTTCTTCTTACACAAGAAACATTAAGTTCATTTGCAAAAATTTGATTTACTTCACCTGCAAAATTCTGATTTTTTCCAATGACAATAGTATTTTTGTTTTTTCAAAATAAGAATAAATCATTTTTTAAGTATTTTTCTTCTGCTAAATAATAATGTTCACTAGCTAAATTAATTTGAGGGTTTGTTGTTGTTAATTTTATTATTTTCATATTAAATGCTCTTTTTTGTTTATGTTTAAATTTTAATAATTTATTTTTTTCATTTTCAAATTTATTATGTTTTTTAATGAATAACTAGCAGTTTTGTTTTATATAATTATTTCTAATAACAAATAAATTAGGTACACTATGGAATTAAACAAAGGTTTATTTATTACTTTTGAAGGTGCTGATGCATCTGGAAAATCTACAGTTATTGGAATGGTTTATAACTTGCTTGAAAACTATTTAGGGGATAAAAATAAAATAGTTTTAACTAGAGAACCAGGAGGGACTTTGGTAGGAGAAAAAATTAGAGAAATACTTACTAATTTTGATGTTGATCCAAGAACTGAAGCTTTATTATTTGCCGCTTCTAGATGTGAACATGTTTGATCTCTAATTATGAAAGCAAAAGCAAGTAAAAAAATAATTTTATGTGATAGGTTTATTCATTCTTCTTTGGTTTATCAGGGAATAGTAAAAAATTTAGGTTATAAAAATGTTAATAAAATCAATCAATTTGGAATTGCAAAAATTAAGCCAGATATAACTTTTTATTTATCAGCAAGTCCTTCTGTTTTATTAGAGAGAAAGAAAAAAGACAAGAATAGAGATTTACTAGATAGATTAGAAAATGAATTTACTCAAGAAGAAAATTTAAAAAAAATAGTTGGTGGATATTTATCTATTTTTCAATTTGACAATCATACAAATATAAGAATTGATGCAACTAAACCTGCTGAACATTTGGCTAAAGTTATTACAAATATTATTATTGAAAGACTGAAACAATAAATATGATAGAAAAAAATAAAAAAGTATTTAAAAGTTTAATTAGAAGTAAACCATCTCCTTTGCTTTTAGAAGAATCAAAAGCAAGTTTTGCAATTGAATTTGCATATGATTATATAAAATCTATTTGCTGTTCTGAATCTGAAAGTTTTTGTAATTCTTGTGAAGTTTGTTTAAAAATTGAAAATATTAATTATTTTGATTGTTATTTTGTTAATGCATATGAACAAAATATTTCAAAAGAAGAAATGGCAAAAATAATAACAAATTTTTCACTTTCTTCATTAGAAAAATATAATAATAAATTTTTAATAGTATATGGTGCAGAAAAATTAAATAAACAAATAAGCAATATGCTTTTAAAAAGCATTGAATCTCCTAGTAAAAACACTTTTTATATTTTTATTACCAGAAATTACAACTCAATCATAAACACTATAAGAAGTAGATGCGTTTTTTATAAAGTAAATTCAGATATAGACAAATTTAAAGAAATATTGATGGAAAAAGAAATAGATGACAAATATTTAGATTTTTTTGTATCTAATTTTTATTCTGTAAGAGAAGTTTTAAATTTTTATAAAAGTGAAAATTTTTTAAAAATAATTGAAATTTACAACATGATTTTGGAAAAGAAAACATCTTTAACAAGTATTTATAAAGCAGTTACTAAGTTTAAAACACTTTCTTATTATGAAATTTCTGTTTTGCTAATTTTACTTGAACCTTATGCTAAAAATGAAAAAAAGGAGACAATATATTACTTAATTAATAGCTTAAAATACAACATAAACAAAACACTGGTATTTAATGAAATATTAAGTCTTGTATAAAATTATGAATGATACAATTACTGCAATTGCAACACCAAACATAAATAGTGCTATAT
>CAMWHH010000054.1 GCA_947174035.1 uncultured Mycoplasma sp.
ACAATATATATAACTAAAAATTATCAATTGTGGATTCTATTTAATTAGTGGGAGAAAAAATGAAAGAAATAAAAAAAGCTTTAACTTTTGATGATGTTTTATTGAAACCTCATTATTCTGAAGTTTTACCAAAAGAAACTGAAGTAAACGTTGTTTTAAGTAATAAATTTGAAATGAACATTCCAATATTTAGTGCAAGTATGGATACAGTTACTGAAATTGATATGGCATTTAATATGGCTTTAAATGGTGGTGTTGGTGTAATTCATAAAAATTTATCTATTTCAAAACAAGCAAATATGGTAAAGCAAATTAAACATATTAAAAATGGTTTGTTTTGATCTATTATGGCATTTGAATCAACTAACAAAATTGAAACTATTAAAACAAAAATTTTTGATGAATATTTAGATGATTGTATTTTTGTTACTGTAAATGGAAATATTGTAAATATAGTTTCAGTTGAAGATTTAGAAAATAAAAAAATTAATTTAGATTCTAACTTGGAATCATTACCAAGAAATAAATTGGTTTTGGCAAAAGATTCAAACAGTTTAGAAGAAATTTTAGCAATGATGGAAGAAAATAATGTGGATTATGCACCAATAATTTCTGAATCATCTAATGGTATAGTTGCTGTTGCTAAAAAGAAGTGGTTAGTACCATATTTAGAAGCAAAAAATCAGTTGTTAGATACTAAAGGTAAATTAAAAGTTTTAGGAGCAGTTGGTGTAGCAGATGATAGTCTTGAAAGAGCTAAAATGTTAATTGCAGCAGGAGCTGATGGAATTGTTATTGATAGTGCACATGGCCATTCAAAAAAAGTAATTGATTTAATCAAAGATATTAAAAGAAATTTCCCTAAAATCTTTTTAATTGCTGGTAATGTTGTTACAAAAGAAGCTGTTAATGATTTACATAAAGCAGGAGCTGATGCAATAAAAGTTGGTGTAGGACCTGGTGCTATTTGTACAACAAGAATTGTTTCTGGTGTAGGTGTACCTCAATTTAGTGCAATTTTAGAATGTGCTGAAGCTGCTAAAAAATTAAATATTTCTATAATTGCAGATGGTGGTATTAAAAATTCTGGAGATATAACAAAAGCATTAGCAGCAGGAGCAAATGCTATTATGCTAGGAAGTTTATTGGCTGGTTCTGACGAATCTCCATCTGATAAAGTTGTTAAGGATGACAAAATTTATAAACAATATCGTGGAATGGGTAGTATTGCAGCAATGAAAGCTGGAAGTTCTGATCGATATGGTCAAGAAGGAGTTAAAAAATTAGTAGCTGAAGGTGTTGAAGGCTTAGTTCCATATACTGGTCCAGTAAAAGAAACTTTGTATAACTTAATTGGAGGTTTAAGAAGTGGTATGGGGTATCTTGGTGCAAAATCTATAGAAAAACTCCAAGAAAATGCAGAGTTTGTAGAACAATCTTTTAATGGTTTAAAAGAAAGCTCACCTCATTCAATCATTAACTTAAACCAAAAATATAAAAAATAGTATAAATAATTATTATACACAAAAATTACTTTATATAGTTGAATTTTTTCAAAAAATATTGTTTAATCTTATTGTGGTGGTAAAAACTGAAAGAGTGAAAGTAATCTTTCTAACACTGTAAAACATGTTATTATCCGGACTCTAGGTAAAGTAGGTTTAAAAATAGGTAATAGTAGTCGAGTGAAAATCCTATTTAGATATCTATATAAGTTTTTTGGTCAGGAAACTTATCTGTGCAGCGCGGCACAATATCTTATTTTCGATGAAAGCTGAAAGAGTACCTAGACTTAGCTGAATGACTAAAATTATGGTAAGGTTTGGTTTAATAGCTTATAAGGTTTTGAAAGCCATAGTTATTTTGGGTTTACTTTGAGGTAAACCCCTTTTATTTCAGGTAAATTTAATTGAACTATATGGATGCCATATAGTTTTTTTATTTTGTTTTTTATTTTTCCGATATGCTATATAAAGCATTGGTATTAAAAGTTGACTATAAAATTATTTGAATTTTTTGCAGGAATTGGATCACAATACAAAGCACTTAAAAATATTGGTAAATATAAAAATTGGTTAATTCAACATGTTGGAATGGTTGAATGATTTGTTGATGCAATAATAGCATATGTTTGTATTCATAGTAAAAATTTTAAGGCTACAAAATCATCATTAAAAGATTTTTATAGTTTAAGTTTAGATTCAAAAAATGAGTTATCACACACTGGGTTAACAAAACTAAACAATTCAATCAAATCTTCATATTTAAATTATTCAAAAGAACATTTTAATAATTTATTTAATATTGAAAAAATAAATTATAAAAACATCCCAAAGTACATCGATATTTTAACTTATTCTTTTCCTTGTCAAGATTTAAGTGTGCAAGGTTTACAAAAAGGAATAGATAAAAATTTAAAAACTAGAAGCGGATTACTTTGAGAAGTTGAAAGAATTTTAATTGAAATATCTAAAAATTTCAAAACTGAAGAAATGCCAAAATATTTATTAATGGAAAATGTTAAAAATTTATTAAACAAAACAAATATAAAAAATTATCAGTTATGAATTAGTCAATTAAAAAAATTAGGTTATGAATCAAAAACATATGTTTTAAATTCAAAAGACTTCAACTCTGCTCAAAGCAGAGAAAGAGTTTTTTGTCTTTCTGTTAGAAAAGATTTTCAAAATAAAGTTAAATTTAATTTCATTGATTTTAAACCTTTAAAAAAATCAAAAATTTTAAAAGATATTTTAAAAAATAACATTAATTATGAATACATTGATTTATCTAGTTTTGAAACTACCAATTGAATCACATCAAAAAATGGAGTAATTAGTAAAAAAATTTTGAATTGATCAAAATTCAATAGTGAAAACTATGTTTATAATGAAAATGGAATTGGACCTACACTTACTGCATCTGGTGCAAATTCTCGAATTAAAATAGAAACAAACAAAGGAATTAGGTATATGACATCTTTAGAATGTTATCAATATATGGGTTTTAGTGAATTAGATTATCTGAAAGTGAAAAACTCAAATTTAGTTAGTGATACAAAATTAATATATACAGCTGGCAATTCAATACCAGTACAAGTTTTAGAATGCTTGTTTGCAACTTTGAAATTTAGGGAAAATGATGATCAAACATATATATATATAGAAATAAGGGTTATAAAGGTTTTTCTGTTCCTTTTATTACAAAAGGATATTTTAAGAAAAAAAATAGTGAGCTAAAAATTAAAGGAAAAGCATATTATTTGTATGACGAAAAAACTTTAATGATTTATAAACAGTTTATTCAAATTGAATCCGCTAACTTTAGACCAACTGATATTGATATGTTAAAAACTGATTATTATAAAAACGGAAAAAAAGATAGTCTTGCTATAAGATATAAAATTTTAGAACCTTATCAAGAATCACAAGGTTTTTTAAAAAATAAAGTTAGTAAAAAAGATAAAATAAAAATTAATGTTCCTAACAATCTAATTGGTGAAATTAATAAAGAATTACTAAAATTACATAAAGTTAAATCATCAATTGATATTTTTGCAGGTTCAAATTCTTCTGGTGCAGAATTAAATCATAATGCTACAAACATTGTTACATTTTATGAAGATAATAGTTCTTATAATTTTTCTAATCCTTTAAATAGAAAAGAAATTTTTAAAAGTAACAAAAATATAGAAATCAATTCAATTGATGAAATTGAATTGATTAAATTTAGCAAATATTTAGAACTAAATCCAAAAGCTAATGAATTATATTGTTATTACAATTCATTAGAAATGATTTTGAATAATTTTTATAGTCCGATTAGTAATTTGGATGGGCATCAAAATTTTGATGAAAAAAATAAAGAAATTACAGATAAACATTTTAAGTTGATTGATGAAGAAAAAAAGCTTTATAAAGACACAAAAGAATTATCAAGAAGTGATTTTATTTATGAAAGAGTTAAACAATCAATTAAAGAATATAGAGAAAATTTAAATGGTAATAACACAAACAAAGAGAAAGAAAATAAGTTGATAAATAAATTAAGAAATGCTCAAAGACTTTTAATTAAAGAAGAAATTAGAGATTTGATAAAAAATAATCCGGATTTTCCAGAAAATTATTTTTTTAATTGTTTAAATGATAGTTTTATAAATTATGAATGTGCTCATATTATTCCAGTAAATGAATCTAGAACTAATAATAAAAGACTAGAAGAAATTGCAGATAATAATAATTGTTTGCTTTTGTCTCCAAATTTTCATACTCAATATGACAAAAATTATATTAATTTCGATTCAAATGGAATTTGCTATATAAAAGGAATCCAAGAAAAGAAATGGAACATAAAAAAAGAATGATTAAATGAAAAAAGAAAAAAGTATTTAGAAAGAGCTTTTATAAGTAGAAATAAAAATAAATAAATTTTTAAAATATATCTTTCTATGTAAAATTTTTGAAAAAAGAAAAAAAGTTTGATTTAAGTTTGAAAAAACTTAATAAATAAGTTTTACAAACTTAAGCAAACTCCATTCCGACGAAGAGCTCTGGTCTCTTTTGTCTTATTAACCATTATACATAAAAATCCAGTAATATAATAATAATCACTATTAATTATGATATTGGAGAGAAAACAAATATGTCAAAAAAATCAGATAAAATTTGAATGGCTTTTTTTGGAAATGCATCTGAAGCTAAAGATGCTTTTGGAATTACTATTTTTAGAAATAAATACGTTCAAAATAGTAATAATATAGAAAAAGGGTCTTGAACAATTGATCACATATTCCCTAAAAATCCATTTAATGATAATTCTAAAATCGAAAGAAAAGGTTCTAATTTATTGTACAATTTACAACCACTAAGTGTTTTTTCAAACAGAGAAAAAGATTCATATTTGGGTGGTAAGGTAAATGGAATAACTTTTTCTATAAAAATCATAAGAGTTTATGAAGATGGTGTTATTGGAAGAATGATGGTCAAAAAAGGTGATAATTGATTTTGAGCCTATAATTATTAATGTTTAGCATAAGCAATGAGCAAAAATTTTAATTTTTCTTATTTTCACATTCAAAATGATTTTATTAGTAAAAATATATTAAAAATACTATATTTTTGTTTACATATTGAATTTTTTATAACAAAAAAATTAAATAGTCTATTAAGTAATAATGAATTAGAACTAGATATTAAAGATTATAGCTCTCTAAAAAATGTTTTTGTTTTTGATATAAGTCAACCAGAGAAAAACAGCAGACTATTAAGACTATTTGATAACAATTTGTCCAAACCTTTAAGTAGTTTTTTTAATGATTTATCTTTTGGTGAAAAAATATTCCTTTTGAAAAAAATGAAATCTTCATATTGAAATAAATTATTTATAGAACTTTTTTCAGAAAAAAAGAATGGTTTTTCTATGAGTACATGAAACAATTTTTTTAATGTTGTAAAGCATTGAAGAAATAATGCCTCCCACACTTATCATAATTTTAGTGGTGAAAATCTAATAAATCTTACTCCAATTGTTAAAAATGGTAAACAAATAGAAATAAGTGATTTTGTTTTGCACTTAGAAAAAGTTTACAGTTTTAAGT
>CAMWHH010000055.1 GCA_947174035.1 uncultured Mycoplasma sp.
TAATAATATAGATAAATTACAAGCAGCAATAGATGAATTAAATCCAGATTTTGATTTGACTGCAATGAATTTATTTACATGAAAATTTTATGATAAAAATTTTTCTGTTTTTTTTAACATAAATTCAGAATGCATTTATTTATATATTTTTAAATGTAAAAACAAATCAATTAAAAGAATAAATATATTAAGACCAATAACAAAAAAAGTAGATGAAAACCAAATAAAAAACTTTTACAGAAATGCTGTCTATTTAATAAAAGAAAATGTTGAAAACATAAATCAAATTAGTTTTAGTACCACTGAAAAATCAGATTTAAACTTATTTAAAAAAATAGAAATACTTAGTGAATTTAACTATGCATATATTTATGATACAAACCAACTAAAGTATATGAATGGTAAAAAAATGCAGAAAAAAAGAAACTTTGTAAATTTCTTTATTAAAAACTATGAAGAATTTGTGAAAGTTGAAAAATATAATCCTAGTCTTAAAAAAGAAATTATTGAATTTTGTAAAAAAAATTCAATAGACAAAGAAACTAATGAAATAAGATATGAAGAAATAGAAGCAATAGAAACAATTTTGTCAATAAATTCAGACAAAGGTTTTGGTTCAACTGTTTTTTACAATGACAAAATAATTGGTTTTACATATGGATTTATTTCAAATAATAAATATGAAATATTTATTGAAAAAGCTGACAAAGAATTTAAAGGAAGTTATCAATATCTAATTTTAAAAAATTTACAAATAAATGAAATTGAAACTAAATTTGTAGATAGACAAGATGATTTATTTGATGAAAATCTTAAAAAGTCTAAAATGAGTTATAAGCCAATTGAAGTTCCTAAAATGTATTATTTTGCTTTGATAAAATAATAAAAATTTCAATTAAGAAATTTTATTTTTGTTTGCTTTTTGAATAATTTTTTAATTACTAAAAAAATAAAAAACAGTACCTTGTAAAAGATACTGTTTTAAAAATTAAACTAAAAAACTAATTTTTCTTTGGAAGAATTTCAAATAAAGGTGTACCTTTTTGAACTTCTCCAGATTTTTTAAGAAATTTAATTTCTCTTCCTTTTAAAGTTTCATTCAAGACAATAATAGGAGTTTTGTTTGATTTTGCAAATTTTAAATCACCAAGATTAACTGAAGCCACTCATTCGCCTGCATTGACTGGATCACCAGTTTTTACTCTAGATTCAAAAGGACGCAAAGTTTTTCCTTTTTTGTCTTTTAAATTAATTGAATCAATTCCAATGTGTACCATAACTTGTGTTCCTTTTTCTGATTGGAAAGTATAAGCATGTTTAGTATCAAATACAAGTGATACTTTACCTGATATAGGAGAGTACATTCTTCCAGTAGAAGGAACAATAGCAATACCTACTCCCATCATGTTTTGACTAAACGTATCATCAGGAACTCTTGATAAACTTACAATTTGACCTGTAAATGGGGAATTAATAACAATTTTTTCTTCTGAAAGGTCAGTGTCGGGTTTGTTTTCTGTCGGACTAACCTTTTGTTTTTCAGATTCTTTTTTTGTTGGTTCAGAAACTAAAGGAGATGATTTTGGTTCAGAAATAGATTTATTAGTTGGTGAATCACCATCCATAACTTTATTGTAATCATCTTTTAAACTTGGATTACTTTCAAGATTGCTCATTAAAGTTTTAATATTTCCTTTAATAATATCTGCTTCTGGTCCAAAAACTGCATACACAGATTGTGGAGAAGGTTTAATTGTCCCTCTAGCACCAAGTTCCATTAATTTTTTAGTATCAACAATTGATTGGTTATTTACTTGAATTCTAAGTTTAGTAATACAAGCATCAACGTTTTTAATGTTTTCAAAGCCACCATACGCTTTGACAACTTTCAATGCTAAAACTAAATCATTGTTTAAGTTGCTATTGCTAGCTTGTTGTACTCCTGCTTGTTTATTCTTGTAATCTTCTTTTGTAAATAATCTAACATTTTCACCACGGCCTGGAGTTTGAATGTTAAATCTCTTAATCAAGTAGTAGAACAAGAAGTAATAAATTGGAGCATAAGCTAACCCAAACACTAGTGATCATCAAGCGTTAGATCCAAATTGAATTTGAATTGCACCATAAACAATTCAGTCAATTAATCCACCTGAGAATGACATACCAATGTGTGGAGCTAATCCTGGTGTACCTGCAGCAATTGCAATTAATCCTACTCAGTTCATTAATCCAAATGCTAAAGCACAGAAGAATGCATGAACTCCTCAGAATAATCAAGGAGCTAAAAATAAGAATGTATATTCAATTGGTTCAGTAATTCCAGTTAAGAATGAAGTGAAACCAGCTGACATACAAATAGACATTGCAAGTTTTCTGTTTTCTTTAGGAGCAGCCATCACCATAGCAAATGCAGCAAATGGAAGACCCATAATCATAAATACATATTTACCTTGTAAATATTGACCAACATTTACTCCTTTAAATCCATTTGCACCTTTAGCATTTTCAATAGCAGCTTGACCTGAAGTTAAATCACCTCAAGTTAATTTATAACCTGATTCAGTCACACTTCCTAAAGTTATATTAGTATAATTTGGCTGACCTGTTTCTGGTAAAGAAGTATAGTGAAAACCATCAGAAATTTGTATTAAGTTTACTTCTCTTCCTAATAAGTTTCTATTAATGAAAGCTCACATTGTTTGATCACCAGCAACAGTACCTGGATTGTCTGCAGTTCCTGTTGCTGCACCTGTTAATTGATAAATAATTGTATTTCAATTATATAAATGGTCAGCATCTGTTGGAGCAACAAGTGATCCAGCATAAATTGCATATGCACCTTTGCTGATAACAGTACCATTTAAATCAACATCTTGGCTGAAATAAATAATTGCGTCTTTTGTTAAATCAATTGATCCACCAGCTGATGTATATCATAAAGGTGAATAGAAAGCATGGTGTAATCCAAATGGAACTAGTGCTCTTTCAATATAACCAAAAATGAAAGAGTTTATTCCGACTGCATTTCCTAAAGCATCACCAATTAATGCCAATAAAATACCAATTAATGGTCAAAGCATTAAGAATAGAATTGTTACAGGAAACATTGCAACAAAAGTTACAATTGGAACAAATCTAACACCATTAAAAAATCCTATAATCGGGTGTAATTTAATATTTTTATATCTGTTGTATAAAAAAGCTACTAAGAACCCTACTAAGAACCCACCAAAAACTGATGATTGTAATTGGTTAATTCCTATTACTTGTCCAAATAAAGAAGAAGGCAATCCAGCTGCTACATTACCATCTATAATATATTCTGCAACATTTGTTGTTGTATCAAAACCTGACATTTTATAGTTATCAGCAACTGGAGAAATACTTCCCATTGAACCAGGCCCATAGAATAATAAATTGTAACCCAAAGTTTGTGTTGTTCCATATTGATCTATATAAGTAACTGGGGTTGCTAAAGCAGCCTGCAGCGCACTAAATACCAAGAATCCTATGAAACAGGCTAATGCTGCGGGTCCTGCATCCCCTGTAAATGCAATTGCTATAGCAATTGCAAAAAGCAATGGCAAAGCCCCAAAAACTGCATTACCTGGAACAGATAAAAAGTTTCCAAAGATAGTTAATCCCTCATTACCGTTTGCATTAGCAATGATAGCAGAACCAACACCTAAGAAAATCCCAGCGATTGGAAGCATAGCAATTGGCAACATTAAACCTTTTGAAAGTTTTGCAATAAATTCTTTTGTTTTCCCTTTTTGTTTTTCTTTTTTAACTTTTTCTTTATGAAAAACTGTTCTAAAACGAGTTTTTTGTAACTCCTGTTTTACCTGAGAATCTAAAGCAAAATCTTGTTTAATATATGTGTTCATTTTATATTGCTTAGTTCTAATTAAAATTAATTTTGTGGTATATGACCACTTCTAATATATTAATATAAAAAAGTTTCATAAAAATAATTATTCAATTAGATAACTATAAATTGTTGGTAAAAATAAAAAAAAATTAAATTTTTCAATTTAATTTTTTAATTCAAAGCGTCTTCAACTGATAGTTTTCCATCAATTCCTTTAATTGGTGAAATGGTAACCATCATATCTTTTTTGACTTCTTTAAGCCGTCTTATAATTTTGGGAACTTCAATATATAAACAAATAATTTCAATGTTTTTCTTTTCTTGTAAACTATATCCACCAGTTGTTGTGTTAATTGTTAAACTATGGTTAAAATTTACAGAATATAAATAGTTTCTAATTGCCATCACATCTTCACAATAAATTTGAATTTTAACAACTTTATCTTTTGGAAATAGAACATTTAAAACTGTTATTACAACAATTGTGTATATAACTCCAGACATTAAATTTTGAGAAACATAATTTTGAAAAGTTCAATTTGAATCATCTGCTATCCCTCCAGAAACAAAAGAACCTAAAGTTACAGATAATAAAACCGAAGAAACATTAAAAGTCAAAAGAATTGGACCAATTGGTTTTTTCTTTTTATAAGCAAAAAAGAAACTTATAAAATCTAACCCACCAGTACTACCACCAACAGCAGTTGCCATTGAATAAGCTAATCCATTTATTAACCCTGCAAACAATGCATATAGAAACATTGAAATGGCAAGTTCTCTTTCTAAACCTTCAAAATTTAAAAGATATAAATCATTTCTATATGCAGCATTAGGAATTGCATATACCCCATCAATTTTTGTATCAGGTATTCTTGTATCACCAAAAACAAAAAAATTATTAATGCCTGGTATTTGATTTATTGCTAATGGAACAACATTGGATAGTACAACAACTATAGTTGATAGAATTGTAAACTTTTTCCCCATTTTATAAAAAGAAAAAATTATTAAGGGAATGTTGGTTGTCAAATAAATAACATAAAACATTATTTGATAAATTAAATTTATGGTGTCTTCTGGAAGATTGCCTTCTTTTTTTAAAGACATTTTAACAACTCTGGCTATTCCTTGGAAAATACCAGAAGTCCCTGAAATATAAACTCCAGTATTTTGAATAAATAACAAAGAAGTAAATGACATTAAAAGACCAACTATAATAATGATTCCAACTCTTCATTTAAAATCATTTCTCCCATATATTTTTGAAAACAATCCAATTGTAGACTTGTAATGGTTCATTACAAAGGTGGGTGGAGGTAAAGGTTTATCTTTAATTTTTCAGTGTTTAAATTTAAACTGTTTTTCAATTGAAGAAATTTTTTTAGTTTCTTCTTTTTTTTCTGGTTTTACATTCTCTTTTTGAGTAGAAGTTTTATTACCATCATCTTTAATTACTTTTTTCTCGTTTACTTCAACTTTTTTATTAGTTTTAGTAATAGATAAAATTTTTGGATTTTTATTATTCATACATTATTAGTAATTGTAATTTTTAAAAAATTTAAATAAATGAGCTTCAAAGTTAAATCTTTCTAGTTCTCAA
>CAMWHH010000056.1 GCA_947174035.1 uncultured Mycoplasma sp.
TTAATAAATAATTCTATTGCTAACATTGACCTTACATCATTTTCACAATATATTTTCATTTCATTTTCTAATTTTTTTCACTCTTCATTTGAAAGAAGATCAAAAAATCTTTTTGTTGTTTCTTCTTGGCAAATTTGTCCATTACTAATTTCAAGGTCTTCATAATTTAAACACTTTGCTGTTTGATAAATTTTTTTATTGTATTTACCAACTAATGGCAAAACTTTTTTAATAGAATAAAATCCAAAAAGTTCTTTAAAAAATAAAATATATCCATAATCTGAACTTGAACTTAATTTAAAAAAATCAGCTAAGTCATAAATGTTTTTAATAATCTCATTTACTTTAAATGAATATAGTGGTTTACTTATAAATTTTGCCATTTCTTTAAGTCTAGAACATTCAAAACTTTTGTTGTAAACAACATAAGATGTATTGTGTTGTTTTTTTATTTTTCATGTGTTATCGACAAGTTCTGGATTTGGTCCAAAATACAATTTATCAATGATATTTTCAAATCATTTTATAGTGATTTTTTTAGGATCAATAATCAGATTTTCACATTTTAAATTTTCAGGCTTATCTTTTTTAGTTGCTTTGATAATTGAACACTGAGTTACTATTTGCATAAAAGGCAATGAATTATCAATTACTCTTATTGGTGAATTAATCGTTTCAAAATCAAAATAAACTTTATTTGAATGAAGTTGTTTAATTTTAGATTCGCTAACTAATTCATTTATTAATATTTTTTCTTTAGCTTTAAACAAATCTAAATAAAAAGTAGGATTCTTTTTTGGTTGTTTCAAAAAGTTTTGAATATCATCATTCTTTTTTACATATTCAATTTTTTCTTTATTTTGATCTGCAACATTTCCTGAAAAATTATATAGGTTATATCCCATTAATGAATACAGTTTTCTTTCAAGTGGAAAATAGTCACAATTTTTAATTGGACTTTTATCATTTATTGATGGTTCAAAAATTGGTACGCTTTCACTGTTTAATTTTCTTTTATGTTTTTCAAGCTCAGTTATAACTTTTCTAAATTCTTCATTAATTTTTTTAATTATTTCATAACTATTTCTATACTTTTTTGAACTTTGCCCGTTTGTTGAACATTCTATATTTGTTTCTATTGCATTGAAATTACTATACATTAAATCTTTGATTTTTAAAGGTTCTAAATTTTCTGAATAAGGCTTTCCTTTTTTAATTTCATTTTTAATTTTAGTTACATCATCAATTGAAGTAATACCTTTTTTTGAAAGATCTGGAAAACTAACAGCTTTAGATAAATTTATATATGGTGTGGTTTGAAGTGAAACTAAATTTTTATTTAAAAAATTATATTCTATTAAACAAAGTTCATAGTCATAAGTGAAATCTAAATTTTTTAAATAACTTTGATTTTCAATAACATTCATTTGAAAAAACAAGTCAAGGTAATGAACAAATTTTGCAGTTGTTGTGCCTTTTGTTTCAACTATTTTTATTTCACTCCCTTTTTTAATTAATGCATCTGGTTTTGTAATCAAGTTTTGGTAAATAAAAACAGGTTGAAAAATAATTATTGATTTATTTTTTTTAATTAATTCTTCTGTTTTTTTTGCTTGTTGTTCATTGGTTTTATTTTTGTATTTTTTTTCTAAGTCATAGTGATTTGTTATTTCACTATTTAAATTAATAATATGTTTTCTAGATTCTTTATCAATTATATTTCCTTGTGTTATATAAATATTATTTTCTCTAGAATCTATGGGATTTGATTCTTTGTATTCTTTATAGAACTCATAACTATCAATTTCAGATCCTTCTTCAAAGTTTTCTTCATCATCTTCATCAACTAATTCATCTAAATTAGAAAACTCTAATTTATTTTTCTTTTTATAAAACAAAATATCAGATTCTAATTTTGATTCAATTTCTTGAATGCTAAAAAATCACAATCCTTTTGGTTTTGTATAATAGTCTATAAAATTATATTTACCTAAATACTTACTTATTTTCATTTTTGCTTCTACTTTATATGTTTAAATTTAATATTATTTTTGAAATAATTTGACAAAAATTTATTTTTTTGATATTCTCATATATTAAACTTTTTAAGGAGAATTGATATTATGTCAAATATTTGAAATAAAGATGAAAGAATTATGGAACTTGTTGTTAAACACTATAATGTTGAATTAAAAGCTTCAAATACTTACAGTTACTTAGCAACAGTTGCAAAAAGTTTAGGTTATGACAATGTTGCAAGTTATCTTGTTAATATGGCATCTGACAAATTAACTGCACACTTACCAAGATTAAGTGGTTACTTAATGCAAGTTGACTATATTTTAAAAATTAGTCAATTAAGCATTCCAGAAAGTTTTGGGTTTTTAACAACTATTCAAGATGTTTTGAATGCAGCTGTTAAAACTGAACAAAAAGTTAGAGAAAGTGTTGCGCAAGTTACAGAAATTTCTTTATCTGCAAAAGATTTTGAAACTTTTGAAAGAATGCAATGATTTGTAAGAGATTCAATTGAAGATCTTGAAGAAATTAGTGATTTAGCAACATATGCAAGTTCACCAAATGTAAATATGATTAACATTGAAAGCATTGCACTTTCTAGAATGAATAAAGAGAAAAAAGAATATTAATAATAATTATTAATAGTAAAATTAAATCCTATTATTTGCTTAATTCATTTTTATTTACTCAAATAATAGATTTATGGGGATGTCACGGTTTCGACATGAATTATTAATCTGTAAATGCAGCAGGGTAAGCCCTTTATAGCTGTCGAGGCTAATAAATGCTAAGAAAAACAATAACGAAGTTATTGACGTAGAATTAAACGATTTCGAAATCAATGCTTTAAGCCAACAAGCTAATTTTGCTCTATACGCTTAATTATCATTGGTAATAAACTTATGTCTTTTTCTAGGTAGGTGTAAGTGTTTAATAACTAGATAGCTAATTAAATTTCTATAATAATTAGTGAAAGTTCGTTAGGATTACTTTTAATAATAGATTGTTCCAATTCTTTAGTTAAAAGGAAATTTAAATTTGGAACTAAGCTGTAGATTTTATTGTATTGTAATTTGTGGAAACGGGTTCGACTCCCGTCATCTCCACCATTAAAAATTCCACTAATAAATAAAAGGGTAATGACTACTCTTTTATTTTTTTATTTTCTTTTAGTTAACACTTTAAAGTAAGTTTAAATATTTCAAAATTTTAAAATAAAATAAAATTACATAAAGTTTCATAAGACTTTATGTATTTTATTATAAAAATTTTAAGGAATCTAGATGTCAGTAACTGGTAATCAACAGGCTACAGCTGCTGTTAAACAAACTCCAACAGCCACTACTAGTCAGACTACTATTGGTAGCGGACAAGTTGGCAAGCAAGCTGTAACTAAAGAAATACCTCAAAGCAAACTAGTTCTTATGTGAGCTATGATTTTAGTTGGGTATTTCTTGTTTGTAGTCCAATGATACTCAATAGGTAACTTTGCAGGTGGGTACAGCCAAAATATTGGTACTGTAACTGGAGATCCTGCACTTGCGGCGATGCCAAATTGAACCATTACTTTAATGCGTGGTATTGGTTCAATTCTTGCAGGGTTTCTATTAGCAAAAATTGGACACAGATATGCTGTAATAACAGTATTATCTTTGATGGTTTTGTCTTTTCCATTTTTAATAGTAATAGGTGTTCAACCAGAAGCATGAGGTTTTGATGGAACTACTTTTAATGGTAGTACATATAGTGAAGCAGCTTTTGGTTTATTCCTGTTCTTTAGATTATTTTTAGCAATCGGAGGTACTACCCTAATTACTTACACTAATAGTGTAATTGCTAAAATGCCTACAGAAAAAAGACCTACTTTTATGACTATTAACCAATTTGGATTTAATGGTGGTGCATTCTTTGCAAACTTCTTTTTCTGTTTCGGATTAAGTTCTGTAATTAATGGTAATTCTGCTGTATGATTGACAATATTAACTCTTTTACTTGCTCTTATTGCAATTATATTAGTAGTATATATTATGTTTGGTATGGAAGTTCTTCCACCACAAAAGAAACAAAATGCTAAATTTCAAAATGATGATATAACTTTTGGAAAAGTTTTTAAACAAGGTTATACATGAAAAATGTCTACAATTTTCATTATTTGATTAATTGCAGTAGTTTTTATTAATAGTGCAACAATGAGAACTGTAATTGAACAATCACCTGCTAATCTTCAAACTTTAATTGAATGAAACATTGCAAATAACAAATGAGCAACATCTTTATCTGCATCAACTTTAGGAACAAAAACTGAAGTTGTTGTAGGATCAGGATACAACTGAGTTTGACCAACATTTATTTGTATGTTTGTTGCAGGTTTCTTTGTTGGTTTATTATTCATCTCTCCATTTAGTAAAACTATTTATAAAAGAAAATTATTTTTCCACACAATGTTCATTTTAGGATTTGTATTTGCAGCAATTTCTTTAATGATAGGTTACTTTGGTGGATATGGTAATGATGCAGCTTTAGCATTCTTCTTTATCTTTATATTTATTAGTGGAATGTTCTTATGAGCTGTTCAACCAGTTTTATTATCTTTATATCAACAAGCACCTCAATCTAACCCTAAATATGCAGGTATTATTGCAGGTTTAATTTGAGGTATTGGTTATGTTGGATATACTATATTTGAATTAATATTCTCTTTGATTTCTTCAAAAGTTGGCGGTGAAGATTTTAAAAATGCTTTAGCAGCAGCATCAGAAAATATAAATACATTACAAACTAAAGAAGCAGTAGAGAATTGAGTAGCAGCTAATTACACAGCACCTGTAGGAAATATAATAACAATTATATTCTTCTTCATAGCTTGTTTATTAGTATTTATCCCAATTCAAATGCTTCCACCAGCTGGTATAAAAGATGCAAACGGAAACTTTGTTCCATTTACTAAAACTTGAAAACCTTGAGAATGAAATTTCAAAAAACCTGAAGTTCGTTTTTAATCAAATAAAAATTTTGGAATTAAAATAGATAGCAACTGCTATCTATTTTTATTTTTTGTTATAGAAAATATATAATGAAATTAAATAAATTTAATGAATGAGTTTTTATGGATGACAAAAATAAAAAAACTGATGAAGTTATTTTCAAAATAGGTGATGATAGTGACATAGAAAAAGCTATAGATCAACTTAATAAAATGAGAAAAAGTTCTAATAGTGATTCTGCAGAGCATAAGAATAAAAACAACAACAATATAACAAAAGCGGAAGCAATTAATATTATTTTTGAAACATATAAAAAAAC
>CAMWHH010000057.1 GCA_947174035.1 uncultured Mycoplasma sp.
GAATTATATAAAATTAATTCTTTAATCACTCATTTAGTGTGTGCATCATTAACTGGATTTAATTTTTTTGTTAATTCATTAAAAGTTAAATCATTATATTTTTGCTTCTTGCATTTTAATAGATTCATCATATGAAATTAAAGAGTCAATAATTTCTTCTAAATTACCCATCATTACTGTATCTAATTTATTTAAAGTTAAATTAATTCGGTGATCTGTAACTCTATTTTGTGGATAATTATAAGTTCTAATTTTTTCTGCTCTTTCTCCTGTTCCCACTTGTCCTTTTCTTAAATCAGAAATGTTTTTTCTTTTTTCTTCTTCTTGAATTTCCCAAAGTTTAGATCTTAACATTTTCATTGCAGTTTCTCTATTTTCAATTTGTGATTTTCCTTCTTGGCAAGCAACAAAAATTCCAGTTGGAATATGAGTAATTCTAACTGCTGATTCGGTTTTGTTAATGTGTTGTCCGCCTGCTCCAGAAGCTCTATAAGTATCTATTTTTAAATCACTATTATTTATAACAAGTTCTACATCTTCAATCTCTGGTAAAACTGCTACAGTGATAGTAGATGTATGTACTCTTCCTTTTGATTCAGTAGCTGGAACTCTTTGTACTCTATGAACTCCTGATTCAAATTTCATTTTTGAATAAACATTTTCTCCACTCATCATAAATGAAATAAATCCATATCCATGTGATGATTCTTGAATTTCTAATATTTTAACTTTTCAACCTAATGAATCTGCATATCTTTTATAAGCAGAAAAAAGGTCACCAACAAAGATTGATGATTCATCACCACCTGCTGCCGGTCGCATTTCAACAATTACATTTTTATCATCATTGGGATCTTTTGGTAAAAGTAAAATTTTTAATTCATATTCATATTTTTCAATTAATGGTTTTTTGTCTGTTAATTCCATTTGTGCTAATTCAATTAATTCATTGTCTTTTTCATTTTTAATTATTTTTTCAGCAGAAGAAACATCATCAAGAATTTTTTTATATTCTTTAAATTTTTCAACAATTGGAGTTGTGTCTTTTAATAATTTATTAATTTCAGACATTCTTTTAATATTGTTCCCAACTGTTTCAAGTTCTTTGTTTAAATCATTAAATTTTTCTTCAATTAAATTTAAAGAATTATAAAGTTTTTCATTATAAATCATAAAAACTCCTTTTAAAGTTTGTTAAAAAAAATAAAAATAACACCACTAGTGCTATTTTTATTTAAAAAATGAAAATAGTTTACAAATTATTTAGAGAATGAACAATTTTTTTGTTTTGTTTTTTATGTTTTTCAGACTTAGTTTTTGAACTTTGTTCAGAAGTAACAATTTTTTTATTGAATTTTTCTGCTCTTCCTTTAACTTGTTGGCTCATTGAAGTACCAATGTAAAAAGGATGACAAGAACTACAAACATCAATAGTTGTTTCTTTACTATTTAATGTTGACTTAATAAGAAAACTACTATTACATGATGCACAAACAAAATTAACATCATTCAATTTCATGTGAATTCCTTTTTTCATAATCATTCTCCTTTTTTCTGTTATCTTAACTTAATAAAAGCAACATTAATTATAATATCAGATTATTATATTTTTTTAAAATAACAAATAAATTAATTAAAAATAAAAAAAATTTAAAAAACCTTTTGATTTTTTAAATTTCAAATTTTTGTTTATTTTTTTCTTGCACTATTTAATTTTTTAAAAATTAAAAGTTCTTGATTGAATTGCATGTTTAATTTTTTATTACTCAAAACATTTAGTGTCTTTTCTTTAAGTTGCAATATTTCTCTTTTTTGCTCTTCTGTATTTTCTATACAAAAACTTGCTAAAAAGTTTAATTCACAATTGGCAACCGAGTATATTCCATTATCAATGATATATTCAAAAACTCTATCATTTATATCGATTATTTCAATTAATGATCTTGCTATTTTTCCAATAGTGGGTTCATAATTATTTAAAATAACAATATCCCCTTTATCATCGCAAAAATAAACTGATTTTACATAATCACTATAAACAATTTTAGATGGGGTGATAATGTTAAATTTTAAATTTGAATTTTGACCCATAAATTCCTCTTTTATTTATCAGATTCATTTTTTGAATTGCTGTAATTTTTATAAACTTCATCAATTGAACCAACATACAAGAAATGAGATTCTGGAATATCATCACATTTTCCTTCAACAATTTCACTAAATCCTTTGATAGTGTCTTCTGTAGAAACATATTTTCCATTTCTTCCTGAAAATTTTTCAGCCACAAAAAATGGTTGTGATAAAAAGTTTCTGATTTTTCTTGCTCTAGATACTAAAAGTTTATCTTCTTCTGAAAGTTCGTCAACTCCCAAGATTGCAATAATGTCTTGTAATTCTTCAAATTTTTGTAAAATAGTTTGAACACTTCTTGCTACTTTATAATGTTCAATTCCAACAACTGAAGGATCAAGCATTCTTGAACTTGACTCAAGTGGATTAATTGCAGGATAAATTCCAAGCGATGCTATTTTTCTGTCTAACACAGTTTTTGCATCTAAATGAGCAAAAGTTGTAGAAGGAGCTGGGTCAGTTAAATCGTCTGCAGGAACATAAACTGCTTGCACAGATGTAATTGAACCACTTTTTGTAGAAGTAATTCTTTCTTGTAACTGTCCCATTTCATACGCTAATGTTGGTTGATATCCTACAGCTGATGGAATTCTTCCCAATAATGCAGATACTTCAGATCCAGCTTGAGAGAATCTAAAAATATTATCAATAAATAACAAAACATCTTGATTTTTACTATCTCTAAAATATTCAGCCATTGAAAGAGCAGTTAAAGCAACTCTCATTCTGGCTCCTGGTGGTTCATTCATTTGACCAAAAACTAGTGCAGTTTGATTGATTACTCCACCATCAATCATTTCATAGTACAAGTCATTCCCTTCTCTTGTTCTTTCTCCAACACCTGCAAAAATAGAAAGACCACCATGGTTTGTTGCTATGTTATGAATCAATTCTTGAACTAAAACAGTTTTACCAACACCTGCTCCACCAAATAAACCAATTTTCCCACCTTTTAAATATGGAACTAACAAATCTATAACTTTTATTCCTGTTTCAAAAATCTCAGTTTTTGTTGATTGTTCATCAAAAGAAGGAGGCTTTTTATGAATAGGTTCATACTGTATATTTTTTGGTACTGGTTTGTTATCAATTGGTTCACCTACAACATTAAACATTCTTCCTAAAACGCCTTCACCAACTGGGGCCATAATAGGTTTTTTTGTATTGATAACTTTTAAACCTCTATATAATCCTTCAGTAGGACCCATAGAAATACATCTAGCAATATCATCACCTTCTAATAAAGCTACTTCAATAATCGTTTTTTTGTTTTCTACTTCAATAAGTAAAGCATCATTAATATTTGGCATATTGTTTTTAGAAAATTTAACATCAATAACAGGTCCAAAAATTTGGTAAACTACTCCAAAATCTGAATTATTAGAATTAAATTTTGAAATATCTTCTCGCTCTACATATACATCTATATGATCTGAATTTCTTGAAATTAAATTTTTTGTTTTACTAACAGAATCGCTTTTGTTAATTTGATTAACTAGATTATCTTTTTGAATTTCAGCTTTTTTATAATCTTTTAAATCGAGCAAATCATTTGCTTCATAGTTGAAATCTTTAATTTCAGCTTTTGGTAATTCTGTTTCTTGATTTTCTTTGACATCAAAATTATTAAAGTTTATCTCTTCAAAATCTAAAGAATTATCTGTGTATTCAGGCGATAAATCTAAATCATCTGTAAAAAATTCTTTAATATCGTCTTCTTTTTCTTTAATTATTTCATTTTCTTTTGGTAAAAAGTTTTGATAATTTGGCACTTCATTTTCATAAAGAATGACATCATCAAATTCAGAAACAATTTTTGATTCATCAAAAATAGGAAAATCATTTTTACTTTCTACTGCAACTCTTGGTTTTTCTTCTCTTTTAATCTCAGGTTGAGCATGTTTTTTTAAAAGATTTTCTTTAAAATCATCAGGTAAAAAATCATCATTATAAGGAGGAATTTCATCAATAAAATTTTCAAATGACTCTAATTCATTTTTTTCTTCTGGTTCATTTGCATTATTGTCAATTGGTAATTTAAGTTCAATTTCTTTTTGATTAAAAATTTCATCAGATGCAATTTTTTCTTTTTCTTTATAGTTAGGATTTTTTATAATGATTTTCTTTTTTTTACTATTTAAATATTTTTGTAATTTTAAACTAAAATCTTTTTCTGCCTCTTTTAATCTTTGATCTTTTTTATCACTCATTGTTAGTCACCTCCTGTACCTGAAATAATTTCTGTAATTTCTTGTGTAATATCTGATTGTCTTTTTCTGTTAAGCTCTAATTTATAATTTTTTATTAATTCATTTGCATTTTTAGTAGATGCTTCCATAGCATTTCTTCGTGATGCATTTTCACAAAGTTTAGATTCTATAATTGCACCATATATACAAGTTGCTAAATAATCATTTAAAACAGATTTAAATAATTCATCTGCACTAGGTTTAATATGATACTCACTTCCATTTTTTGGTTTTTCTAGTCTGGATTCACTAATAATTTTGTCGAGCGGTAAAAGAGAAAACACTTTTGGAACAAAAGAAAGAGAATTAACAAAATTACTATATATCATTTTCACTGATTTAATATCATAATTATCATTAAAAGTTTTTAGTAAATTATCAGCTAACAAATAACATAAATCATAATTTATATCTTTATCTTCTAATTCAACATCTAAAGTTATTTCATTTAGAATGTTTTTTGATTTCATGATAGGTTTTCCTTTTTTACCAATTAATCATATTTGGTCCTGTTTGGAAACATGCTTTTTTAATTCTTTTACTAAATTTATATTAAAACTGCCACACAAACCCATAGTAGAAAAAAAGCATAGTCAAATAGTTTTACCATCTTCATTTTTCTTTTTAAAAAATGTATCTATTTCAGCGTTTATTTTTATATATGAAAAAAGATCATAAAACTTTTTATAATACTCTGTTTGATTATTGAACATATCTTTTTGTTTTTTTAATTTTGCTGATGCTACAAGTTTCATAGCATTTGTTATTTTTGAAGTAGACTCAACAGCTTTTATTCTTTTTCTAATTTCGTTTTGTGATGCCATATTTTTTCCTATAAACCTTTAAATTCTAAATTGTAATCAGGAATTGTTTTTATATATGAAGAAA
>CAMWHH010000058.1 GCA_947174035.1 uncultured Mycoplasma sp.
TACTAATTCTTTTTAGGTTTTACTTTAAATAAAGAATCACCTTGTTTAATTTGTTGACCTTCTTTAACTAAAATTTCAACTTCATTATCACCAATTGATTCATTCATAACAATAAAAATTGTAGTGTTATCATAACCAAGTTTTTTAATTTTGTTAAAGTCTACTTTAACAATTTTTTCACCCTTTGAAATTTTTTCTTTTTTATTTGATAATAAATCAGATTCAAATACTTCTAGTTTTTCTCCTGCTTTTTTATCTTGGTTAATTTTGTTAGTATCAATTCCTATATGTAGTAAAAATTTTAAGTTATCAATGCCTAAAATAAATGCATGACCAGTTCAAAAAGCATTTTCTAATTTGAAATTATTTTGTGCAACAAAATTAGAAGATTTTGGAATAATTGCTATTCCTTTACCCATCATACTAAAAGCTGAATCACTTATTTTATCTAAACTTATTGCTTTACCACTAATTGGTGATTTTATAATAACTGGTTTTGAAATTGCTGCAACTACTTTTTCTACAATAGCTTTTTCTGGTTTTTTGTTTGTTAATGTGTTTAAAGATAAATCTGAAAATTTATTCAAAATAATTTCATCATTAACAAGTTCAGCTTCTGGACCGATAATAACTTGAATATGATGATCTTGAAATCTTTTAACACCCATTGCACCACCTTCTTTTAAAAGTGATTCATTTACTTTAGACATATCTTTAATGTCATATCTTAATCTTGTTGTACAATTTTGATAATTTTCAATATTGTCTCAACCACCAAGACCTAAAACTATTTTTTTATTTTTTTCAGATAATCCTTTTTCTGGATTGTGATTTTTATTTTTTTCAGTTCCAATATCAATATTAATCAAATTGTTGCCACGACCTGGAGTTGATATATTGAATTTTTTCACCAAAATATCACCAACTAAAATGTATGATGCTGCACAAGCTACACCAATTGGTATAAGTCATCCAGGGTTAGCAAAAACTGCATCTACTTGTGAGAATGTTCCGCTTGCAAGTTTAGCATCTATAATTTGCATTGATTTTGGAATTGAAAGTAAATAATCAAATAATCCAGCACTAAAACCAAATCCAATTTGGATACCAAATGCACCTGTAATGAATGCAAAAACTCCAGTTAACAAAGCATGGAATAAATAAAGTAATGGGCTTACAAACATAAATGCAAACTCAATTGGTTCAGTAATTCCAGTCAAGAATGAAATTAATGCTAATGGTACAAATGTAGATATTACACGTTGTTTTTGTTCTTTACTTTCAGCATTTCTATAAAACACATAAATAAGCGCTGGTAATCCAAACATCATTGTTGGGAAAAATCCTGATTGGAAAGTTCCAGCGTTGTTTTCAGCAGGAATTCCGTTTAAAAAGATATTAATATCTCCATAAACCATTCCACCAGTAACACTTGGATGTTCACCTAAAACAAACCAAAAGAATGTATTTGGAATGTGATGTAATCCAAATGGAATTAACAATCTGTTAAAGAAACCATAAACACCTGCAATTGCTGCATTTGCCCAACGATTACTTGTAGCATTAGATAAACCTAAAGAAATTTGGTATAAAACTCAACCAATTCAAGGAAAAATTAAAGCATAAATGATTCCAACTAAAATCATTCCTAAAATTGTTAAAACTGGTAAAAGTCTTCTTCCTGAAAAGAATCCTAAAACCTTTGGTAGTTCAACATTACTAAATCTGTTATAAAGTCAAGCAACAAAACCACCACAAATAATTCCATTTAAAACATTGTTAGATAAAATAGCATCATATTTGTTACCAAACAATGCTTCAAATCCAGTTGCATTTTCTTGTACTATACCAGCATCAACTGCTGCTTGATCAATTGGGAAATGGATTCCACCATAGAATTGTTGAGGTAAATTAGCACCACCTTGACTCATTAGCAATGACAATAATATCATCCCAACTAAAGCAGTTAGTGCTGCTTCACCCCGGTTGTCTTTGGTTAAACCAAATCCAACTCCAACTGCAAAAAGAATATGCAGATTATTAAAAACAGCATTCCCAGCTGCTGCTAAAACTGTTTGCACAAAATGTACAAACTCACTTGCATTTCCAATACTATCATTTACAGGAATTTGTGCTGCTAATCTATTTAAAATTGCAGCAATTGGTAAAACAGCAATTGGAAATAATAAAGCTTTTCCAATCCTTCCCAATCCTTCAAAAGATCTTTTGAAAATGTTTCTCACTTTTACTAAGTTTTTTTGTTTAGCAGTAGGGGGGGGTACCAATTTAAGCCGATCTTGCATTTTTGTTACCTCCCTTTTTCTTATTTTTTCAACAACTTAAAGTTGTAGTGAAAATAGAAATAGCTAAAAAAATAACAGTAGTCAAAGTAATTCCAGCAATAACATCTTGTTGGTAAACTGCTTCAGTGGTTAAATATTTTAAACCTTGAGCATCAGCTTCATCACCATATGTTTGAAGTGAAGATTGCTGTCACACAACAAATAAAATTATTGTAACTATTAAAAGAATTGCTGTAATAATTCACAAAATTACATAAATTTTTTTGCTTGTAGGTCATTCAGCAATTTTTTTCATAGCATTGTTGAAATAATTTTTTTTCATATATTTTTCTATCCTTTCCACAAGTATTATAAATTTAAGATTTAACAAAAATTTAAAAATAGTTTAGAAAGAACAAAAAATGATTCCATTTTTTTAATTGAAATCATTTTTTATGTAATAAACAGTTGTATTAGAATGGTTAATTAAAGCTGTACAAGGCCAATTAAAATCAAATTTTTGTGAATTCTTTAATTTTTCAAAGGCCTCTTTTTTGCTTTTACCTACCACAATTAAAATAATTTTTTTTGCTTTTAAAATTGTTGCTAATCCCATAGATACTGCTTGAGTAGGTACATCTGTTTTTTTCTCAAAAAATCTTGAATTTGCTTCAATTGTGGAATCTGTTAAATCAACTAATCTAGTTTTTGAATCAATTGTAGAACCTGGTTCATTAAAACCAATATGACCATTATTCCCAATCCCTAACAACAATATATCCATGCCACCAACATTATCAATTTTTTCATCATATTTTTCAAAATTACCCATAGTAGTATTATTAAATGCATCAACTGGAAAAAAAGTATTGTTTTTATTAATATCTATTTTTGAAAAAAGATTCTCATTCATAAAATATGAATAAGATTGGTTTTCATATTTTTTTGTTAATCCAACATATTCATCCAAATTGAAAGATAAACAATCTTTAAAAGAAACTTTTTTCTTTGCAAATTCACTAGCTAAAAAATTATATGTACCAATTGGAGAAGAACCAGTTGCCAATCCTAAAATAGCATTAGGTTTATTTAAAACTGTATTAATAAATTCTTGTCCCACTAATTTAGAAAGTTCTTCATAAGAATCACAAGAAACAAATTTAATATTACTCATAATTATGCTCCATTACTTCAAAATATATTCATATCCTTTTTTTATATAAGATATATCTCCTTCACAAATTGTCATGACAACTTCATAATTTTGATTCACTATTGTAAGGTCTGCTAATAAACCTTGTTTAATTTGTCCAATAAATTTATCTAAATTTAATTGTTTAGCATTATTATATGAACTCATTAAAGCAAGTTCTTGATCATTTGGTTGAATTCAATCATGAAAGTTTTTAAAACATTGACTAAATGTTGCTACACTACCTGCAAGTGTATTTGTGTTTTTTATCACACACTTACCATTCTTTTTTTCAACATCCAAATCACCAAGTTTATAAAATCCATCTGGTTTTCCTTTTGCTGACATTGCATCAGTAACTAAAGTTATTCCTTTACCCTTTTTGCACATGTATGCAATTTTTAAAAGATTTTTATCAACATGAAAACCATCACAAATTAATTCACACAAAATTCTTTTATCATTTAATGCTGCTGCTGCAACACCTGGTTTTTGATGAGATAAACCACTCATTGCATTAAATAAGTGAGTTACTCTATAGCAACCCACATCACCTGCTTTTTTTGCAAAAGTTGTTGCAGTTGAATTTGAATGACCAACAGATCCAATAATTTTTTTAGAATTTAAAAACTTCAAAAAAGAGCTATTAATATCATTTTCAATATCAAAAGTAACAATTCTTATAGTGTTGTTTGAATCACTAATTCATTTTGTCATTAATTCAATATTTGGGTTCATAATTAATTCTTCTTTATGAGCACCTTTTTTTTCTAAAGAAATGAAGGGACCTTCTAAATGAACACCTAAACAAATTGCTTTTTTATCATTAAAACTTCTTTGGTTTTTGTAATATTTTGCAAATGTTAATAAACACTCTGAAATTTTTTTAGCACTTGAAGTAACAGAAGCTAAAACAAATTTTGTTACACCTTCTTGAACTACATTTTTAGCAAATTCATGATAAGAGTTTTCAGAGTTTTGCTCAAAATCATATCCATATCCACCATGGACATGTGAATCTATAAAACCAGGAAATATTTTTAAATTTGAACAATCAATTAATAAAGAAGAATTATTGTTACTTTCAGCATCAATTTTGTTAATAAAATTTTTAGTAATTTCTAAATTACCATTTATGTTTCTATCAAATAAAACAATTTCAGCATTTTTTAAAAAAATATCCATATAAAAATCTCTTAGTTATTACTAAATTATTTTAATATTGTTAAATGCTTTTTATAATAAAAAAAATAATATTTCTTAAAAATGGGAAATATTATTTTGTTGAACATATTTAACTAAACTTCTTTTTTAGTTTTTTCTCATCTTGATTCTCTTTCTTTACTACACTTTAAACACATATAGTAGTTATCAATATAGAAAGTGAAATCACCACAATTCATACATATAAAAATCATATTATTTAAACCTTATTTTTTGGTCTCTTTTTTCTATAAGTAAAATAAATAATAATAAAAAAAATCAATGTTAGCATATGTATATTTATTGTAACAAAAACTCAGATAGTTAAGTTCAAATAATATAAACAAAAAGTTTTTTAAACACTAGCAATTGAAACTAAAAGGGTTCAGATAACATCAGTTTAATACCCATTTAAAACTGACTATTACTCAATATGAGAGAGACTTTAAGTTCAGATAACATCAGTTTAATACCCATTTAAAACTTCTTTTAAGTGCTCTTAAAATGCCTTAAAGGTTCAGATAACATCAGTTTAATACCCATTTAAAACTGACTATTACTCAATATGA
>CAMWHH010000059.1 GCA_947174035.1 uncultured Mycoplasma sp.
TATTATCAAAATATCTTAAAATAGTAAATAATTATTAAAAAATTTAACAAAATAAAGGATTTTTCAATGAAATCAATTTTTGAAAGAGAACTAGATGGTGAATTAATTAGAACTGATGAACCTGAATATAAAAAAATGAAAGAAATTATTTTTCAATCTATGAAATTGTGTCATGAGTTTAATACTGGTCCATTTGATAGACAAAGACACATTCAGTTATTAAGTCAAATATTTGGAAAATGATTTGATGAATCAAATACAATTTTGCCACCTTTTTATGTTGATTATGGGAAAAATATTTTTTTAGGTAAAAATGTTTGAATTCAACATGGATGTACATTTTTTGATAGAGGTAAAATCACAATTGGAAATAATGTTTTTATAGCACCTAAAGTAAATTTGATTACTTTAAATCATGCATTTGATCCAGCTTTAAGAACTGCGACTATTAGTAAACCAATTGTTATAGAAGATGGTGTTTGAATTGGAACAAACTCAACAGTTTTACCAGGTGTAACAATTGGTAAAAATTCAATAGTTGGGGCTAATTCATTAGTAAATAAAGACGTTCCTGCAAATGTGGTAGTAGCTGGTAACCCAGCAAAAATAATTAAATCAATTGCATAGTTAATCATTTTGCATAATTTTAGTTTGTTGAAAAGATATTATTAACCAATATTTTGTGTTTCAAATATTGGAACTATATCTTTTTTTATTTTTTTATATTTAGTTTAAAATAAGAAAATATTTTTATAATTTAAATGTAAATTTAAATGGAATTAAAATTATGAAATTAAAGAAATTTTTATGTATCCCATTGTGCTCATTGCCTTTTTTATCTTTAATAAGTTTAAGCACACAGCAAACAAATCATTCAAAAGTAATTTCTAACCAAATTCAAGCTAATAGTGAAAGTAAAAACACTTCCATGTGAGAACAATCTTTTAAAGAATCTGCATCTAACAATAATCCCAAATTAATTTTATCTAGAGATGCATCATTAGCTTATCAACAAGTAATTTTATTGTCTGAATATTTACTATTACAAAATGAAAATGGAAAATCAAAAGCTGATGTTCTGCTTTTTTATTACTGACTATATTACGAAAATAATGTTAATAACCCACAAAGCTCAGACTATTGAAGTGTTAAACAGTTTGAAGATAAATGAGATTCAATTTCTCAAGGAAAAGATTGAACTTTTAAATTAGTTAACAATTCAAGTAAATTAAATAGTTCAACTGATTACAATTATTTTAATTTTCCAGATGAAGATTTTATGAATGTTATTCTTTCTTATTATTCAGATCCAAGCATCCAATTTGATGTATGAATCTTAGATTATAGTTTAGCTGATATTTGACAACAAGATAATACTTATGACTTATTAAAAAGAACTAATAAGTTTTATGTTTTAACAGATGGTAATTATCAAACTTCAACATTTGTTAATAATGCTTTAAAAAGATATCAAGAACCAGATTATAAGCAATTAAGTCAACAAGAAATTGAAAGCAAGTTTGCCAGTTATAAAAAAGATACTAATGATTCATTAAAAAGTGATTTTCAAAGTTACTCATTGTATGATTTTATTAATGATGAAAAAATGTTTACATTTTTTCACACTAAAGAATATACAAATTCTTCATATTATTTAGATAAATTAGATAATAGTAACATTGAATTATATAAAACATATGACATTAACTATAACTATTATGATTTAGCTTATAGTCTTTTTGATGAAGAAGAAATTTCTAAAACTTTTATGGATGATTATGAAAAATTTTTCAACATTTATAATGTATCTAACTTAGAGAATTTTATTTTTAGAAATTTTGAATCATATGACCCAAACAAAAAGAACATAATTTGACTTGGAGATTCTTTGGTTTTAAACCAATCCAATATTTATCCAGAACGTGAAAAAGAAGTAAGAAATACTTTTCAATCTTGACTTAAACTATTTCCTTATGATGAATATAACTGGTTTGTAAAACACCATACAAGATATACAGAAGACCAGTCAATTTGATTAACAGATTGAATAATTGATTCAGATGATGATTCAAACATAATTTATTTTAAAAAAGTTCCATGAGAAATTTTTATTTCTTGAGATTACAAAAACAAGAAAGTAAACAGTAGTTATAATTCATTTTTTAGTAATATTTCAGAACAAAACAACAATTATCCTCGTTTTATTGGTTATCAATATACAACAACTGTTATTCAATCAACTGCATTCTTTTTAGAAGATAGTTATGGTTATACTAATGAAATTATTAATGATTGTTTTAATCCATTCTATTGACCAATTCCTGAATATTTTGATGTTGTATCAAGACAAAATCAACCAATTGAATATCCAGATGTACAAGTAGAAATTAATAAGAATAAAATTGCTGAAATTTATGATCCGTATGTAGATAATGGTGCTTATCCAAGTTATAAAAATGAACAAGTTACTTCATCAAAATTTATTCAAGAAGTTTATAATCCAAACTATGAAAATAATTTGGTAATGCCATTAGCTATGTCAGTGGTTGTGGGAATTTCAATTGGGTTAATATTAATACCACTTATTATCTTTATAGGTGTATTTATATACATTAGAAAAAGAAAAAGCAATTAATTAATTATTATAAATAAAATGAATATAATAAGAAATGAATAAAACAATTATGTTAGATTATTTACATAAGTTTTATATTTATATTATTCAACTGGCATTTAGTACATACCAGTTGAATAATATAAATGTTAATTTAACTAAAGATAGTCTAGCTTAATTGTTTTTTCCATCTTCAACATTGATTTGCTTAAAAACACTATTTTTTAGTTGTTTGTCATAAAATTTATTCAAAAAAATTAATGAAAAAATTATTAAAAAATAGAGTAATATATATAGCAAGAAAAATAGCAAAAAATTTAAGAAATAAACAAAAAGAAAAATAAATTATGAAAAGTGTAAGGGTAGATTGAAAGATACAGTTGGCTTACTATCAAAAGTTTTTATTCACAGTTGCTTGTATTTTTTTATCATTGGTTTTATTTATAATTACTTTTGTTTTTGAGACAATAAATCATTTTGACAAATCTGAACTTTATAGTAACTTGTATACTATATTTAAATCATTAACTAGTCTTGTTTTTGTTGTAATGATGCTTTATTCAATCTTTAAATTGAATTTTAAAAGAAAGATTCAGCACTATTTTTTCATGGTGTTTGTGCTATTTTGTTTTATTGGTGATGTTAGTATTAATTTTGATTTCTTAGCTGGAATGATTGCTTTTTTTGTTGCTCATATTTTCTACATTATTTCTTGCTTTTTTGTTTCAAAGTTCCCAATTAAAAAAATATTATTTTCTTTACTAATTTATGTTGTTGTTCTATTGGTTGTAAACTTAATGTTTGGACTAAATATTTTTAACAATCAACCACTTTATTGAATAGCTGTTAATTTTTATGCATTGGTTCTAACTACATCACTTGTTTTATCAATTTATATATATACAGACAAACAAAGTCTTTATGCACTTTATCAATTAATAGCTTTAACTTTATTTTTAGTTTCTGATGCTTTATTGATGTTTAACCATTTTTTAGTTGACAACTATAAAACAGATGAACTAACAGTTTCATTAAACTTTTTTGTTTTACTAACTTATTATATTTCAATGGATATTAGTAGTATTAACCTTAAAAAAATTACTTATTAAACAAAATATTATCAGTATTATTTGAAAGCAAATTTTTACAAAAATAGTTTTTTAAATTTTTAAATATTTATTAAAATTGTTTTTTTGGATGGATTGCTTTAATTTTTAAGCATGTTAATAGGAACAACATGGATTCCATCTTCTCTTGTGAAAGCATATTTACCTGCAGTAATCACCATCATAAATGATGGCAATTTTTTATTATTTTCAATTAAAAGTTTTTTGATTTTTAATAAATTTTTGCAAGCTTCATCTACAAGGGTTTCACTGAATTTTATTTCAATTAGTGCATAATCTCCATTGTTTAATACTAAAACAATATCAGATTCTAACCCAGTTTTATCCCTATAATAAAATACACTTCCTTCAATTTCTTGAGAGTATATTCTTATATCTCTTATACACAAATTTTCAAAATAGAAACCTAAAGTTCTAAAATCTTTTTTAAGATATTCTGGAGAAATTTGTAATGCTGCTATACCAATAGAAGGGTCTAAAAAACATCTTTTATTTGTAGATCTTATAGCAGATTTTGATCTTATATTTAAAGATCAAGCTTCAACTTCTTCAATTAGCATTAAATCATTTAAAGCCTTTAAATAAGATCCAAAAATTCTTTCAGAAAAACTAAAATCATTTGATAATAAATCATTTACAAGAGTTCTATTATTTGCAAGTTGACAATTATTTCTTGCATAAGATTTTAATAATTTTCTTGTTCTTAATGAATTTCTTTTAGGACCATCTATTGAAGATAAATCAGATTCACAAACAGATTTAATATATTCATATGAAATTTTTAATGCAATTTTTTTGTCACTTTCTAAAACAGATGTAGGTCACCCTCCTCTGCAAATTGCAAATATTAAGTTATCTATATTTTCTTTATTTTCTACAAAATCAATTTTTCTATTTGAATTGAAAAGTTCTTTTAAAGAAATTTGTCCTGATGATTCTTTTGATTCAAATAAACTCATAGTTCTCATGTTTAAAAAACTTATTCTTCCAACACCACTGTGAAGATTGCTATCACTAGAAACTATACTAGAACCAGTTAGAATGAATTGTCCTTTTAATTGTCTATTATCAATTTCAGTTCTTAGACTATTTCAAATTTTTTTATAAACTTGTCATTCGCTAATTAATCTAGGAGTTTCACCTTTTAGTAGTTCATTAGGTTTTGTTTCAATTAGAAATCTATAATTATTTTCAAAATTAGGATCAGAAAGTTTAATATAGCTTTTACAAATTTGTAAAGCTGAAGTTGTTTTTCCACACCATTTTGGTCCTTTAATATAAATTCCGCCTGTAATTTTTAAATAATCTTCAAGTTGTTTATCGATTAATCTTGGATAATAGGTTATTTTCTTATTTTTCATATGATTTATATCTTTGTTTTCTAGTGATATATTTTATTATGATTTCCTACTTTTTCCACTTTTTA
>CAMWHH010000060.1 GCA_947174035.1 uncultured Mycoplasma sp.
GTTCTATATAAGTATTACAAAAATCATTTCAAACAAAATCAGTTAGTTTTTTAATTGCAATTAAAAAATTATATTTTTCAAAATGCTTAATAAAATCTTGGTATGTAGAGCTAAATTTGTTCAATATTCATTTATCAAAATCACTTAATGATTTATAGTTATTTTTTGTTTCTGTTTTTTTATTTTTCATTTCAATAAATCGAAATGAATTTCATAATTTATTAATAAAACTTCAACAAGATTTTATTTTTGCTTCTGAAAAACTGAAATCTTCTCCAGGGGAAGATGAAGAAAGTAAAAAAAGTCTTAATGCATCAGCTCCATATTGTTTAATTACATCACTTGGATTAATTCCATTACCTAAAGATTTAGACATTTTTCTGTTTTGTTCATCCCTAATCAATCCTGTAATATAACAGTTTTTAAAAGGTAATTCTTTTTTTAAATACAAGCCAAAAAACATCATTCTAAAAACTCAAAAAAAGATTATATCAAAAGCAGTTACTAAAATATCTGTTGGATATTTAGGACTTTTTTTAGTCATTGAATCTGTAGTAGTTATAGGTCATAATCCTGATGAAAATCAAGTATCTAATACATCATTATCCCTTGTGTATAATTCTGGATTTTTAGGAGGTTTTGTTCCTACATAAATTTCTTTTGAATTCTTTTTATATCAGACAGGAATTTGGTGACCCCATCATAGTTGTCTAGAAATACATCAGTCATTTAAATTCGATAATCAATTAATTAAAAGTTTTTCATATTTTTTAGGATGAAAAACTACTTTATTATTAGTCTTTTGAATTTTTACTATTTTTTTTGCATAGTCAGATACTTTAACAAATCACTGTTCTGACATCATAGGTTCAACAACAACATCAGTTCTTTCAGAAAATCCAATACTACTAATTATTTTTTCTGTTTTAATTAATAAATTATTATTTTTCAAAAATTCTACACACTTTTCTCTACAATCAGCTATTTTTAAATTTTCAAACCCAACAGCTTTTTCATTAGTAGTTCCATCTTCGTTAAAACATGATTCAATTTTTAAATTGTATTTTTTACTAAGTTCAAAATCATTAAAGTCATGTGCAGGAGTACATTTCATAACACCTGTTCCAAATTCTTTATCAACATAAGAATCACTAATAATTGGTAATTCTTTTTTTGTAAAAGGATTAATTACAGTTTTATTTAAATATTTTTTATATCTTTCATCTTTTGGATTAACAACCAAACACTCATCAACAAATATGGTTTCAGGTCTGGTTGTAGCAACAGTTAAAAAATCTTTGCTATCTTTAATTAAATATTTAATGAAATATAAATTAGTTTCTTTTTCTTTTTTAATAACTTCAATGTTAGAAATAGCAGTTTTTAATTTTGTATCTCAATTAACAAGTGTTTTGCTTCGATAAATTAAACCATCTTTATACATTTTTACAAAAACTTGATTTACTATTTCATTAGACTTTTCATTTAGCGTAAAATGCTCGTTATCATAATCTAAAAATAAACCCATATTTTTTCATTGTTGTCTAATTTCAGAAGCATTTTGTTGTGATCAAGTATGTAATTTTTTTATTTTTTCTTCTCTAGATTTACTATTATCAACAATTTTATTTTCTTTCAAATATCTTTCATATCTTGTTTGTGTTGCAATTCCAGCATGATCCATCCCACAAACTCAATAAGCATTTTTTCCATTTAATAAATTAAACCTAATTAGTGCATCTTGAATAGTTAAATTTAGTGCATGACCAATATGTAATTTACCAGTAATATTTGGTGGTGGTACTAAAATTGAAAAAAGATTTTTACTTGCATTTAGGTTTTTAGAATTCATTTTTTTTTGAATGTTTCACAAAGAAAAATTTTTCTCACAAAAATTGTGATCATATTTAGAATTTAATTCTTTTTCAATTTTTTGACTATTTTTCATAAACATCCCTTAACTTATTGAATTTAATATGTTTTTTAATGCCAATATATTTGTTTTATTTTTTGCACTTAAACATATAAAGCTATCTTGAGATTTATTGAATTTAGATGTAATTTTTTTTATATTGTTGTCAAAATAACTTTTTGCTTGTTTATCTGCCTTATTTAAAACAATATAGTGATTTTTAAATCTTTCAGATAGTAAATTACTCATTTCAACATCTAAATCAGTGATAACTGATAAATCCACAATTTGAAATACAGCAATTAAATTTTTTCTTAAATAAATATATTCAGATATGATTTTAGATAATTCAAAATGTTTAGATTTGCTTACTTTTGCAAATCCATAACCTGGTAAGTCAACCAATCTAAATTTATTAAAATCATAAAAATTTGCCAATTGAGTTCTTCCGGGTGTATTAGAAGTTTTAGCAATTTTTGCGTTTGCTAAAGCATTGATTAAAGATGATTTACCAACGTTTGATCTTCCAATAAAACAAACTTCTTTTTTATCGTCACTAATTCAATCATTACTTGAAAAACAAGATTTGATAAAACTTGCCATTATTTTTTTACATTCTTTTTAAAAGCACTCATAATTTGTTTAATCTGTTTTTCAGTAGGTTTTCTACCCATTTGTTGATACATCATTCTTATTTGATTTTCACTAATAGGTGGATTATCTTTTAATTGTTTTTTAAAAACTTTTCCAGCAATATAATATCCTATAAAACCACCAATAATAAGAGCAATAGGAATTCCTAAACCTAAACTTAATCCTAAAATTAATCCTAAATCCATTTTTTTCTCCTAAATAAAAATAAAAAATTAATATAAAATGCTTTATAGCAATCTAATATATTTTAATTCCAATTTAATTGATATTAATATTTTTAGTTGACCTACTCATTGTTGTCTTCTCTATTGGTATCAAAAAAATTTATTTCTTCTTCATATGTTAACTCTTCAATTCCTTTTTCAGGAACAATAATTTCTGGCAAATCTTTAATTGAATCAATCCCAAAAGTATCATAAAATTTTGGAGTGACTTGGTATAAATAAGGTTTACCAACAGCTTCAGATCTTCCAGCTTCTTCAACTAATCCAATTTCTATTAATTTTTCTAACATTGGTGTTGGGTCTGTTTTTCTTAATTCATGAATTTTTGATCTAGTACAAGGTTCATTATAGACAACGATTGCTAATGTTTCTATCATTGCTTGATTAAGTGGATTTTTTTGTTTTATCCCAAAACTTACAGAAATAATTTTTGCAATTTCTGGTTTTGTAAATAATTTATAATAATCACCCACTTTTTTTAACAATAATCCTCTTTGTGAATCTTTTTCATATTCAACTATCATTTCGTCAATAACTGCATTAAAATCATTTTCTGGTAATCTAGAAATTGATTTTAATTTATCTTTATGGACACCTTCACTTCCAACAATGAATAATGCTGCTTCAATAACACTTTTTACATTAATACTCACTGTTTTCCACCTCTTCTTTATCTATTTTAACAATAAAAATATCTTCCTCATTATCGTTTTGTTCTAGTTGGATAAAGCCATTTCTAACCAAAACTAAAAATGCTACAAAAGCTACAACAAAATATCTTCTAGTAAATTTTTCATCTGGAATTTGCTTAAAATAATCCATAAAAGAAATACGATACAAATGTGGAAAAGGTTCAAAAAAATCACGAATTTCTTTTTCTACATCATCTATTGAAATTTCATTTACCCCAATCACTTTTACATTATCTTTTCCACCAGCAGTTGTGCTTCTAGTTTTTTTAGTATTAATTAATTTTAAGTAAACTTTTTGCATTGCTTTTAAAATAACATTTAAATCCATAGTATCAATAAAGTCATCTTGTTGAAATTCTTTTAGAATGCTAATTTGTTCTTCATGAGTTGGTTTTGGTCTTTCAAACATTCTAGATCTTTTGTTCATTTGTTCAACTAATTTAGGAACAATTTCTTGATATTGTTTATAAACTAAAAGTCTTTGAATGTATTTGTCTCTTTCTATATCATTTGCAACATCTTCATCAGTTTCCATAGATGGTATTATTTTTTTAGATTTTTGTTCAAGTAAATATGTGGCCATTAATAAATATTCGGTTAAATCATCAATTTTTAATTTATTAAAATTTTCATTTATATAATTTACATATAATTGAATAATTTCAGCTAAATTAATGTTTAAAATATCCATTTTACGTTCTTTAATTAGTGAATAAAAAAGTTCAAATGGACCACTAAATTCTTTTCCAGTACTATCAGTTATATTAATATTAAATTCGTTACTGTTTTTTATTTCTAATTCTTCAGATTTTATTTCATTATTATCATTCATAAAAATCACCTTAAAAAGATTTATTTTTCTTTTTCTTCTTTTCAGTTAGGATTTTCTTTTATTTTTTCATATGCTTCTTGCATTTTTACTTTCATTTTTTCTGCAACTAAATCCTTGCTTAGTTGAATATAATCTTTATATTTAATTGGACTTAAAAACTCAACAGTTACTTCTTTATATTTTAAAATGTTCTTTTTATTTTCTTTTTCAACACCTAAAGTACCATAAATAACAACTGGAACAATTTGACAAAAAGTAGAATAAGCAGGAGTTAAAGCTGCTGCTTTAAATTCTCCTAATTCATGTGATTTAATTCTTGTTCCTTCAATAAAAACAACCAAAGATTGATCACCTTTTTGAAGTAACTCTTTTTCTTCTTTTACAACTCTAATAAGATCTCTAAGGTTACCTCTATCAATAAAAATAGTATTAATTAGTTTAGCAGCATAACTGACTTTTTTAGTTTTAGAAATTTCTATTTTTGATAAAAAAGTAGGATTTAAAATTCCAGAATTTTCTTTTCTTAATTTATTAAAAGTTTTTAATAATACTAAAACATCAAAATTAGACTTGTGATTAGGAACAAACATAACAGGTTTGTTAGTTGGAATGTTTTTTTCTCCTTTTATTTTTATTTTAGTAAAAGTACAAAAAACAGCTTTTTTTGCCATTTTATAAACATATTCATATCTGTCATCCAAACTCATAACTTCATTTTCTTCTTCTCATGCAAGATATTTTCTCTTACTTTTCATTAGTGAAAAAAATAAAAATAATAAAACAAAAATAAAACCCAGACTATGTCCTAATTTGAAAAAAAATTTTTTCATTTATTTAACC
>CAMWHH010000061.1 GCA_947174035.1 uncultured Mycoplasma sp.
GCTACAGATTTTTATTCTGAAAATTTTTTTAACTTTAATGATGAAAAAAATAATCAAAATGAAAATACAGATTTTGTTTCTAATCAAGAAAAACAAAAAATTTATGAATCACCAGAATCTTTAAAAGAAACAAAATTAGATGATAATTTAAAAAATCATTTTATTGATAAAGTAGATGAAGAATATGGTTCGTTATTACCAAATGATAATAATTTTGTAGAATCAGTTTTACAACCAAAAAATGATTTAAAAAAAGATAGTAAAAAAGATGTTGTAGAAAAATTCTTTTTAGAACAAACTCAAAATTCACATAGTGAAAATAAAGAAAAAGAAAAAGATGAAGCTATTTCTTTTGGTATTGAAGAAGATAAATGAACTTTTGATCATTTTTTAGAAAATGACAAAAGTAAATTAAATAAATCAAAAATTCTAATTTTTGATTTAGATGGTACTTTATTAAATAGTGATCATAAAGTTAATCCAGAAAATATTAAAGCACTGCATTCAGCGAGCGAAAAAGGTAATAAAGTAATAATTGCTACTGGTAGATGTTATGACCAAATAACTGAAACTATTAATTCACTTGGTAAAATAGTTGATTATGCAATTATTAACAATGGTGCTTTGTTGTATGATAACAGCAAGAATTTTCTAATTCAAAATGCCAATCCACTTGCTGCTGATATTCGTTCGTTTTTTGTAAAAACAGCATTTGACAATAAAATTTCATTTTTAGCTTATTCAGAATTAGATTCATATGCTTATGTTTTACCAAATGATTTAGGAAAATTTAGTATTTATACAAATGAAAATACAATTGATCTTTCAAATCTTTCAAAGCAAGATTTAGAAGCATATTTAAATAATTCTGAAATAAATATTTACAATTTTAGTGCATATCAAGAAAATATGTCTGAAAAAGATTGAATAGAAATGTTTAAATCTTTTAAAAATGAAAATAAATGCAATATTACAAGTGCTTTAAAAGGTTATATTGATATTTATAGTCCAACATCAAAATATTTTGGTTATTTAAAATTAAAAGAAATAATCAATTGTGATGATAATGATGTTTTCTTCTTTGGGGATTCAAACAATGATTATGATTTATTATCATATTTACCAAATTCTGTTGCAATGGGCAATGCAAGTAATACAGTAAAAGGTGCTGCAAAGCATGTTATTGGTAACAATGATTCAAATGCAATAAGTGAATTTTTAAAGAGCAATAATATAATTTAATTGTTAAAAAACATCTTTTTATTTTTTAAAATCTAAACTTAATAAATTTAAATAAAAAATAAGTTTGGATTTTTTTATTACTAATATTCAAAAAATGATGAATGAAAGATACTATTAAATCTTTTGTATGGTATTGACTTATCAAAAAACTGATATATGATAAAAAGCAGAAGCAAGGGTAATTTACAAAGAAATGTAATGATATTTTTTTACGACTTTTATTTGTAAAAATTCTTGTTCAAATTATGATTATATTTTTTTTATAAAAGAAAGGATTTTTTACATTTTTAATAATGTAGAAAATAATTAATTATGATAAGCAAAAGAAAAATTATGTGATCTGTTGTTGGAGGGTCTGCTGCAGTTGCTGCAGGACTTAGTGTTGGAATTCCAATTAACGCAATTAAACAGCAATCATCTACAACTGTTGCTTTTTCATTATTAGAAAGTAATGCTCCAGATAGAGATGAATTTTCTTACCAAATCATTGCTAATAACCAAGCAGATCTAAATCTTAAATTGTTTGAAATTTTTGAAGAAAAAGATTCTATTTCAGATTTTAATGATTGATTTAAAAACAATTCACAATATAGCAATGTTTCAATCTCATATAATAATAATTCAGCAAATTTTGAAAATAGCTCTTTTGAAATTAATTTAACACCAGTTGAAAATGCAAGTTGAAATGATGGAAGTAGTGAAGTTAAAACTATTCCTGTAGATTTAACTAATTTAGTTAAAGACAATGACAAATCAAAAGATGTTGATGAATCAGTATATGCTACTGTTCCAACTAACCCAAAATATGGAGAAACTATTGAAGTAGTTGATTTTGATGCTTTTGAATCTTGATTAAAAGCTTATTTTGATAGTAATAAATTAACAGGATTTGAAAATGTTAGTGTGGTTTACAAAAAAGATTCATCTAACTATGAAGCTAAAACTTTTAAAGTTATTGCTACACCATTAAATGGATATACTTGAAGTGATGGTTCTAAAACATCTAAAGAAATTGAAGTTAGTGCAGATGTTGTACAACCTGAAAAACCAGCTATTACAAATGATGCATCAGTTTCAAACTCTATATCTTACTCAGATAAAATTGAAGTATCTAATGATGCAGAGTTTAATAATTATTTAATTAAAAACTTTAGTGATTTAAAACTAGTAGGTTCTTTTAAAAATGTTAGTGTTAAATATATAAATAATAGTGCAAGTTTTGCATCTAAAACATTTAAAGTTACTGCTACTCCAAAAGATAATCATGTTTGAACAGATGGTACAACTGCTGCAAAAACATTAACTGTAACTGCAGATGTAACAGTACCTGCTGCTAGAATACCATCAGCTTGAACAATTAATGGAGTTGGTAAATCTTCATATTATGGTAATTATAGTGTTGATGAATTAGGAAGACTAGCTTTCAGTGATTTATCAGCATCTTATCCAGGATTATTATATTATGGTGTTAATGCTAATGAACCACAAGGAAAAATAAACATTAACCGTGCTAGTGTAATTTACTTTGAAATTATTTTAGGTGTTAATGACCAAGAAGCTGTTAAAAAACAAAATTCTTTTGAAAACTTTTTCAACTTCATAAACGGTGGAACTGTTAAATATGAAGCACAAACTGAAAGTGTAAGAGTTTATGTATTTATTGATGACAACATTGGTGTAAATGGTTATCTAACAGATAATTGATTAGCATATACTCCTGTTAATGATACTAATGGTTTACCAGGTCAATGGGTTTCAAACTTTTTAATAAATACTTCTGATTCAATTACTACTCCAATGAGTGATCAAATTATTGCTGATTTAAAAGCAACATATCCAGATTGAAATATTACTATTAGTGATTTAAAACCAATTAACAATAATTATGGTACTTGAACATATAAAATACAGTTTGTTTCAAAAGACAAAAGTATTGTAAAAAATATTATTGGATATACATTTACAAGATCATAATTTTAGAAACAAAAAGGTTCATGATAAAAAATCATGAACCTTTTATTTTGTTTTTAACTGTAAAAATTACTTTTATCTTTACTTTTATTTTTTTTGAATTATTATCATACTATGTTTGAGGAGGAAATTCAAATGAGTAAACTATACGAAATTACAGGAATTGCAAAAAGTGGAAGAAGTGGAACTGTAACTACTAATGACAAATCTTTAACTTTAGAACTTGGTTCACCAAATACTGGATCAAATTTATATAATCCAGAACAACTATTTGCATGTGGATATGCTTCTTGTTTTTCACAAGCAATGTTTGCAGTAACAAAAAATAATAATTTAGATATTAAAGAAGCTCCAATTGAAGTTACTGTACAATTACATTCAGATGAAGTAAAAGGTTTTAATTTATACGTTGGAATTGATGCTAAACTTGAAGGTGTAGACATTGAAAAAGCAAAAGATATTATGAAACAAACTCATAATATGTGTCCTTATTCTAAATTAGTTAAACCAGAAAATGTTTTATTTGTAAGAATTAATGGCGTTGATGTAAAATAACTGAAACTATTTAGTTAAATATTTATATTAAACTGTAATTATATTTTTATTAAATTACTTTATTTTTCATGATTTTTAAAAAATCATGATTTGAAAAAATATTTCTATTAAATAGATGTTATTTCTATTAAATAGAATTTTTTCATTAAATTATATTTTTATTATTAGGTTTATTAAAATGTGAGAAAGTAGAGATTTAGTGTTTTTTTTAAATAGTGCAACATCAATAACTACTAAAGAAGCACTTAAAAACACAAGTACATTTGAAGTTTTATCTACGTGATGGGATACAACAATAGCTTTAAGTACATTTGCTTCTTCATTTTTAATGTCTATATTTGCTTGTTTTGGAATGTATTTTTTTAGAAATCACTACAAACAATTAAATGAAAAATTTCCTTTTTTAAGACCACTCGTGAACTGTATTTGTGTAATAGCAGCTTTATCAATTGGTTGAGTTATTGAAATGTTTGGTAGAGATAGTGAAATTCAAATAACTTATTTTTCAATTTCTGTTCAACCAATAGTTGGTAGATGAGCTTTTGAAAGTTTTATTCATGGATGGGATATTACTTCAAAAGGCTTGATTTATGTATGTTTAATTCATATATTGGGAATTGTTTGTGGAATGTTAGTTTCACAATTAATTATTTTTAAAGTTTCAAAAATCGGAAAAAACAAAGAATATAATATTCAATCAACTTTTGGTTTCACTCCATTAAAAACCAATTTGCATTTTGGTAAAAGTGCTATTGTTTGGTTAATTACAGGTGCAACGATTCCATTTACTGGATATTTAGTATATGTAAGATCTAGTGGATCATCAATATTCTCACCTTTTGAAGCAATATTAATCACTCTTTCAATTGTTTTTGCTATGATGACATTAACTCACAAAGTTGGTTATTATGATGGAAATTTAATATTTTCACTTTGTGTTGCTTCTACAAATATTTTTATTTTAAAAAATAATAAAAAACAATTTGCAAAAAATATTGCAATAACTTCATCACTAACTTTGGCATATCCATTTATATGGGGAGTTATTTATGGTGCTGTTTTTATGTCATAACAAATTTTGATAAATATTAAAAACAAACCATTTAAAAAAAGTTTTATAACCTACAGTTTTAGTTACCTTAAGTTTAAAAATATTTAAATTCTATTAATAAATTAATAAAAAAGAAAAATTTTTTATTAATTTATTTTTTTTAAAAATTACCTTTTGCCTGTTGTAAATTACCTATTTATAAA
>CAMWHH010000062.1 GCA_947174035.1 uncultured Mycoplasma sp.
ATAAAATTTTAGTTTTTATTTTTAAATTATTTTCTTGGAAATTCAAAGCTAAGTTTTTATATAGATATTTTTGTAAAAAATAAGAAATAAAATGCTACTTAAAAACCTGAAATTATTAATTATTTAAACTTTATCCATTTAAAATATAATCATTTATTGAAAAACAAATGAGTACAAACATGAAAGATACTACTAAAAAAGTTTTTGAAATTGAAAATGTTACTTTTAGTTATGATTTAGTTAATAATGTATTAGATGACATAAGTTTTGATATTTATGAAAATGAATATGTTTGTATCATTGGTCATAATGGTAGTGGTAAATCAACTATATCTAAAATTTTGGTAGGTTTATTAAAACCGAGCAGCGGAAATATTAAAATTTATGGAGAAACTGTTTCGTATTTAAATTTCCAAAAATTAAGAAACAATGTTGGTATTATTTTTCAAAATCCTGACAGTCAATTTATTGGTTTATCTGCTAGAGATGATATTGCTTTTGGATTAGAAAATAGAAAAGTTAACCCAAGTTTAATGGACAACATAATTGAACAAGCAAGTGAAGTAGTAGATGTGAAAGACTTATTAGATAAAGACTCACTGTCTTTATCTGGTGGTCAAAAGCAGAGAGTAGCTATTGCTTCAGTTCTTGCTACAAATCCAAAAATAATTATTTTTGATGAATCAACTTCCATGCTTGATCCAAAGGGAAAATCAGAATTAAAAAAAGTAATGGTGGATTTAAAAAATAAATCAAAAAAAACTGTTATTTCAATAACTCATGATATGGACGAAGTTTTGAATGCTGATCGTGTTATTGTTTTAAAAAAAGGGAAGATTATTAAATCTGGTAAACCAGAAAATATTTTTACTGATAAAAAGTTTTTAGATAATTCATCTTTAGATTTTCCTTTCATTTTAAAATTATCTAAAGAATTAAATGAAAAAGGTATTAATGTAGATTTAACGATTGTTAAAGAAAAATTATTGGAATCACTATGCAAGAAAAAATAGAAAATAAAAAAATAATTTTAGAAGTTCAAAATTTAACTTGTAAGTTCAATGAAAACCATGAAAATGAAGTGGTGGCAGTTGATGATTTTTCTTTTCAATTTGAAGAAAATAAAATTTATTTCATTATTGGAAATTCAGGTAGTGGAAAATCTACATTAGTAGCACATTTTAATGGTTTAATAAAATCAAAAAAAGGTGACATTAGAATTGATGATTTTCATATTTATGGTAAAAAAAGAAAAATAAAAAACACTAAAAAACTAAGAAGATTAATAAGTATGGTTTTTCAATTTCCTGAATATCAATTATTTAAAAATACGATTGAAAAAGATATAAGTTTTGGACCGCTAACTTTAAAAATTCCTTCTAAAAAAGCACAAGAGCTTAATAAACAAGTAGTTGAAGAAATTGTTTTTAAAAACCATTTGAATGAAATAATCATTTTTTTTGATGTTAAAAAAGATAATTACACTAATTTACAAGATTTCATTAGTAAGAATAAATTAGATTTAAAACTACAAGTTAAATCTGGAAAAAATCTTGCAAAAGTAATTGTCAAAAATGAGTCAGAAAAAAAATGAATTAAAAAAATTAGTTATGAAAGCACTTCAGAATCACAATATCTGCAAAATTTGTGTAAAAAATATTTATTAAGAATGGGACTTGATGAATCTTTTTTAGAAAGAAGTCCTTTTGGCTTATCTGGTGGTCAAAAAAGAAGGGTTGCAATTGCAGGAATATTGGCAATTGAACCAAAGATTTTAATTTTTGATGAACCAACAGCTGGATTAGATCCAAAAGGCGAACAAGAAATGATGAAGATTATTTTAGATGCTAAAGAAAATAAACAAACAGTTATTGTTATCACCCATACTATGGACCATGTTTTAGAAATAGCTGATCATGTTATTGTTTTAGATCAGGGAAAAATTTTAATGCATGGCAATCCTTACCAAATTTTTACTAATAAAGATTTATATTCAAATTCAAAAATGGAAAAACCTAAGATTATAGACTTTATTGATAGTTTGTGTGAAAAAGATAAAAGATTTATTTCTTTGTATGATAGAAAACCAAGAACAGTAGAACAGTTATCAAAAGATATTGAAGAAATTTTATCTTCAAGTAAAAAAAATCAAATAAAAAAGAAAAGTAAATAAAAAATTTTATTATTTAAATAATTAAAATAGTAAAATTTTTAAGATTTTAATAAAAAGGTAAAATATGAATTACAGTACATTTTCTTCAAAAAATAGTATTATTCACAGAATGAACCCTGCTTTAAAATTTTTAACAACTATTTTTGTTGTTGCTATGATTTTCATTCCTTTTGGTTTTGTTTATCAAGCAGTTCTACTTGTTTTTTGTTTAACTCTATTTTTTTTAGCAAAACTACCACTAAAAAAACTGTGAAGAATAATTCAATCAGTTATTTTTTTGGCAATTATTTTATCTTTAATTAATTGAATAACATATAAAGGACCTGGTGTTGTTTTTGATTTTGAAAGTCAATACTATTTTTTCTATAAGCCGTCTTTTTTAAATTGGGATAGTTTTCATGTAACTGTAAGTGAAGGAAAGCATTTTTTACAAGGATCTATGTATGGCGGGCAAGTTTTACCAAATAGTTCCAATTTTTTAAATGGGGCTACTTTGCCTGATGGGAATTCTTATTTAGGGAATGGTTTTTTTAAAGTTACTAGTCAAGCTGACACTAGTAAGTTAAAAGAAATCATAGGAAATTTAGATATTAGTCAAGGTTGAAGTGTTAAAGAGGTTTTTTATGGTACTTCTGAAACAGAACATTATGCTTATATTTATTTAACAAAATGATACACATATTCTTCACAAGCTATTTGTTTAATGCTTTATGTGACATTAAAAATATTTTTAATGATTTTAATAGTTACTATTTTGACTTCAACAACTTCTTCAATTCAATTAACATGTGCTTTAGAAGACATTTTAAATCCATTTAGATATTTAAGATTACCAGTAGCAGAATGAAGTATGACAATTGCACTTGTTTTAAGATTTATACCTTCATTACTTGATGAGTCTAATAGAATTTTAAAAGCTCAAGCATCAAGAGGACTGGATTTTAAAAATGGAAGTTTAAAAGATAAATTATTTTCACTAACATCTTTAGTTGTTCCTTTGTTTTCAATTGCTTTTAAAAAAGCAGGAGAACTATCAAACGCAATGGAAGCTAGGGGTTATAATCCAAGATATTCTAGAACTAGATATCGTGATTATGATATTAAATTTTGAGATTGAATTATTTTTTTAATTTCTGCTTTACTTTTTGGTATTTTAATTACATTAGTAACTTTAAAAGGTAAACAAATGTTTGTTTCTTTTGGTTTTTGAGATATTTTTGCACATTAAAAAGAAAATGACATATATATTGAAAATTAGTTATGATGGAACTTTTTTTTCAGGATATGCAAAGCAAACTGAAAATATTTTAACTGTTCAATCAGAATTAGAAAAATACTTATCAATTTTATTTAACTCCCCTATCAAAACTGTTGCATCAGGTAGAACTGATAAATATGTTCATGCTTTTGATCAAACAATATCTTTTTCTACTGAAATTCAAATTGAATGTAATGATGTAAAAAAATATTTAAATGACAAATTAAATAATATTTATGTAAAAAGCGTAAGTTCTACAGAAAAAGGTTTTAATGCAAGATTTTCAATTAAATCAAAAACATATTTATATTTAATTAATACTGGTGAATTTAATTTATTTAGAAAAAACTATGAGTATCAATACAACAAATTTTTAGATATTAAAAAAGCTAAAGATATTTTAAATCTTTTTGTAGGTACCAAAGATTTTTTGAGTTTTAGTACATCTAGTCTTGAAAATACAGTAAGAACAATTAAATGAATAAAAATATATAAATTTAAAAATAGAATTTTTATTTTTATAAATGGATTAGGATTTTTAAGAAATATGGTTAGAATGATTGTTGCAACCATCATAAAATATTGTGAACAAAAAATTGTTTATGATGATGTTGTTGCTTTATTTAATAATCCAAAAAAAGGAAGTTCAATTGATAAAGCACCAGGATGTGGATTGTATTTATACAAAACAAATTACTAGTTTTTATTAATTATTAAGCTTATAAAAAACATGTTTTTTTAAAAAAAGCGCCTTTATTTTACTAAAAATATCAAATTTTTTTGTTGCGACTTTGTATTTTGGACAAATTTATAATATACTTAATTTAGTATAAGTGTTCTATTTATAAATTATTGACATTATTGTTTTGCTAAAGCATACAGTATTGTAATTATGTAATTATATTAAAAAATTAAAGAGGTTTTTTATGGCAAGTTCATCTAAAAAAAGTAGAAAATTTGCAAAAGTTTCAGAAATTTTACTCTACGTTGGGTTATTTTTCTTTATCTTTGCGTTAGCAGTTATAATTTCATTGGCTGCCAAAGGTACTTTTGCATCAGACCAACAAATTGAAAGTGGTGGGCTGGTTCTATGTGCTTTAGTTGGTGTTTTTGGTGGTGTTGGTGTCATCTCATTAATAGTTTCTTTCATTTTCAACTTAAAAGCTAAAAAAGCTAGAAACAAAGAATTAGATGAAGCTAAAAATAAAGCTCAACAACAATCTGCTGTTAAAGCACCTGTTAGACCTACAATAAATGTAAATAATGTAGAAGCACAAAAACCAAAGTCTCCAGTTATTAATATTAATATTCCACAACAAAAAGTTGCACCGCAACCTACTCCTAGAGTTGTAGTTAATACAACAACTCCAAGACCAGTAGTGACTCAACCAAGACCTG
>CAMWHH010000063.1 GCA_947174035.1 uncultured Mycoplasma sp.
AAATAAAATATTTTTTAAACTTTTATTTAAATGAATGAAACTTGAAAATCCAGCATCATTAAGAATTAATTTTTCCAACTTTTTCTTTCTTTTTGAATAATTTAAAATATTTGAATTCTCATAAAAAGAAAAAATGCTTTCACAAAAAGCAACAACATCTAAGTTTTTTATTCGTTCTGCAAAATCAAAATATTTAATTTTTTTAACTAAAATTTCTATAATGAATTCTTTATTAATTTTTTTGCCTGTTTGAAAAATAACAGAAAAAACATCAATTAAAAATTCTTTATCTAATTCTTTAAAACGCTTATTTGTTTTTAAAGTGATAAAAACCATTGAAAAAATAAGTAATACTTTTAAGTTGTTGCTAAGTTTTTTCTTGTGTATGAGTGGTTTTTTATGTTTAATAAATTTCTTAAAAGTAGAAAAATTAATTTCAATTATTTTATTATTTTCATCCTTTTTCAAACTCATTTTTAATAAATTCCAATAATCCTTTAATTTTTGAATAATCCACTCTTGTTGGAGCAACCATAACTAATTTTGTTTTATTTTGTTTTGTTATTTCTAAATCTGTTTGTGCAAAGACAATGTCTTCATGTCTCACCTCATCACCAAATGTAATTAGTGTGTTAGATCCTGTTTCATTTTGTTTAAAAGCTATTTGTTCTCAAATTGTAGTGCTTTCTAATATTTGCAAAATTTCTTTTAATTTTTCTTTATCTTGAAACTCTGGAACTGTTAAAAGAGATGATTGACCATGAACTGTTTTTATCATTTTTGTTTTAATATGAAAAATTCTTTCTACTAATTCTTGTAAGACAAATTCATATTCTTTAACTTTTTCTTTAATAATTGATTTCATTGAATTAATTTTTGATTCAATTTCTTTGATAGGACAATCAATTAAACGATCATTAAAAATTCTTATACAAATAGAAATATCTTTTAAAATAGATTCGTTTTTGAACTGAATAATATTTTTATTTAAATTACCATCAGAAGTAATAACAATAATCATTGCAGACTGTTTGTTTATAATAACCAAATCAATTCTTTTTAAAAGAATATCTTCATTTTTTTCAATTTTTATCAGTGGTAATTTAGTACTTTCAGAAATGATTTTACAACTTTCTTCAATAACCACATCAATCGACATTGTTCTGTCAGAAAAAATATTTCTTAACTGCATTTTTAAATTTTCATCATCTATGTAAGGATGGGAAAATTCTTTTTCATAAAACTTATATCCTAAAGTTGATGGAACTCTACCACTAGATGTGTGATTTTTTTCCAAATAACCTAGTTTTTCTAAAGTTGCCATTTCATTTCTTACAGTAGCTGCTGAAATATTTTTCATATATTTTTCTATAACAATCTTGCTACCTACAGGATTAGCTGTTAAAACATATTCTTCTACAATGTATTTAAGCAGTTCTTTCTGTCTATTTGTTATTTTGTTATCCATTTTAATTTTCCATTTGTATAGATTAACTTATTTTAAGTCAAAAAATAAAAAACTTTTAATAGATAGTCTATTAAAAGTTAGTTTTTTGAATACAAAATATCTTGTGCAACATTAGTAGCTATTTGTTTTCCTAAAAATTTTTCTACAATTAGTAAAGCGAACTCAAATGCATAAAAAGCTGATCTAAAAGTTATTATATTTTTACTAATCACTATATTTTTATCAGAAAAGTTACTTCCCACTTTTTCTTCTAAACCTGGATAAACTGTAACTTTTTTATCTTTTAAAGCATCGATTTCATGTAAGAAAACAGAAGCTTCAGCACATCCAAAAACTCATTTTTTTTCTTCTTCTGAAGAAAATTTTATAATTTTGTTTAATACTTTATCGTTTTTATTTGTTAAAAGTCTTTCATAGCCTTTTCCACCCGGAAGGTAGATGGCATTGTATTTGTCTAAGTTAACTTTATCAATTTGCTCATTACATGTAATTTTTGTTCCGCATTGTAAGAAAATAGAATTCTTTTTTTCATTTGAAATTGTTTCTGCAATAATTCCTGCTCTTTTTCAAATATCATAAGGAATAACAACATCCATATCCTCCGACTCGCTAGAACATATAATTGCTATTCTTATATTTGACACTTTATGTTTAGTCATATTATCTCCATTTAATTCATTTAAATATGCAATAAAATAAAAAATAATCTACATTTTTGTAACTTATTATTTATTTTTAAAATTGTTGTAGTTTTCAACTCACATTACAATTTTATTATTAAAAAGGGTTTTTAACAAACTTTTATTTCAATAATTTTTTAAACATAAGTGTATTAATTAAAATATTTTTCTTAATTTGAAACAATAACCTTTATTTGGAGAATTTAAAATATTGTCTTTTCCAATTTTTTTGTTCAATTTAAAAATGTATTGTACTACTAAATTTGATGTATCAACTTCATATCCTCAAACATTTTTAAAGATTTCTGTATTGTTAAAAAACACATTAGGGTGTTCTAAAAAAAATTTTAATATTTCAAACTCACTTTTTGTTACATCAATTTCATGACCTGATTTATAAACTTTTCTATCTATTAAATTCATTGAAATATTATTACCCCAAATCACTACTTTATTTATCTTGTTTATTCTAACTACATTATCAAAGATATTTATTAATGTTTGTTCAAACAAACTAGCATCAAAAAAATCTAAAGAAATGCAAAATTCAAATCCTTTTTTTAAAACTTTTAAAAATTTGTTTTTATCAAATTTTTCACAAAAATAAATAAAATGAGTAGTTGGTGAAATTAGCTTTATTTTTCTAATAACTTCTTCAGAAATTTTTTCAACATCAATATTGTCAAAAATAACTGCTGCAGGATTAACACTAGTCAAAAAATCTAACTCTTCAGGAGTTAAACCAAGATTATAAACAAAATATTTTTTTTCCTTAATTAAAAATTCGTCTATAAATTTTGAATAAGTTTCAAAAACCACACCATCACTTTTGTCATTATTAGAAACATAAGCTAACAAGAAAGTATTATTCATTTTTTTCTTCCATTTTCTTTATTTTTTCCAATCTTTGCTTATGTCTGCCTTCTTGAAATGTGGAAGAAAAAAATTTTTTTACAATTGATACATTTTCTTCTAGTGTAGAAAATCTACCAGACAAGGTAATAACATTAACATTATTGTGCTCTTTGGCTAATTCAGCTTCAATAACTTTATTTACATTCGCTGCATAAATACCTTTAATTTTATTTAGTGCAATGCAAATTCCAATTCCAGTTCCACAAATTCCAATTCCATAAGAGTCTTTGTCTTCTAAAACTTTATCAGCTATTTTTTTTGCATAATCTGGATAATCAACAGAATCTTCACTATAAGTGCCAACATCTATGAAATCAATAAAACAATTAAGTTCATTAACTTTTTTTAAATTTTCTTTCATAAGAAAACCACCATGATCACTTCCAATGTATACTCTAATTTTTTGTGATGCATTTTGAGATTGATTCATAACTTATTTCTCCTTCTCTAACAATGATATTATTGTCAATATCAAAAACTGTTGATGGATTGTTATTTAAATAATAATTACCTTCAATAAAAATAATATCATTTTTATTTTTTTGAAAATATTTAAATGCTTCAAGTTCATTATTTATTGGTTCAAGACCACTAATATTTGCGCTTGAAGAGTATAAAGGACCAGTTCTTTCAATTAACTTTAACAAGAACTTGTCATTGGGCATTCTATAAGATTCTTTATTAAACACAATTGTTAATTTTCCTGGTCAAAAATTTTTTGCAATTTTCTTTACAACGTCATTAGCATCAGGAATTTGGTTAACATCAGAAATAAATTTAATTATTTTTTTTGAAAAGCTTCTTTTTTTAATTTTGTAGATAAGATTCTTATTTAAACTAATAATTCCAGCAACAGTGTCAGTTGAAACAATTACAGCTTTAAGATTTTTTATTTCAAAAGCAATAGCATCTATTTCTGTAATATCTTTTTTGTAGGTAACAAATTTTTTACTCAAAAGTTGTGCTTGATTTATCATATTTATTTTTTTATATACAAAACTCTATCATTATTATCTAAATCTTTTAAAAATTTAAAGTTTTCTATTTTTTTTTCTATTAAAAAAGATTCTAACTTTTCTTTTTGATTAAAACCTATTTCAAAAATAATTGTAGTTTCTTTTTTTAAAATAGGAAAAATTTTATTAATGAATTCAAAATAAAAATAATAACCATTATCTTTTGCATAAAGTGCAGTTTTTGGTTCTTTTTTTGTGGATTCATCAACATCAAAATCTTGATAACTAATGTATGGAGGATTACAAATAATAAAATCACATTTTTCAAAATGTATTTTATTTAATTTAAAAATATCAGATTTAATAAATTTAGTTTTTAGGTTATGTTTTTTTGCGTTTTTTAGGGCTACTTTATAAGGAGAAAAATATTTTTCTACTCCAATAACTTCAACATTTTTCTTTTTTTTAATATATGCTATTGTGTTTGCCAAAACTCCACTACCACTACACAAATCTAAAATATATTTTTTATTTTCTAAAAGTTTATTAGTAACTACTCAATCTAACATATATTCAGTTTCCATTCTAGGAACAAAAACTTTTTTATTAATGTAATAATCAACACCAAAAAAAGAAAATTTTTTAGTTATGTATTGTACAGGAAAATTTTTTACTAAAACTTTGCTTAATTGTTTAGTAAATTTTTTATAGTCAAAATCTATTTTTGTGTTACTTTCAAAAAAAATATCAGAATTATTTTTTATAATTGTGGAATTATATAAAAT
>CAMWHH010000064.1 GCA_947174035.1 uncultured Mycoplasma sp.
GTTTTGTGGAAATATTTTTATTAATTAAAAATTTTACTAAATTAAGAAAAAAAAATTATAATATTTCAGAATTAGGACAAAAACAAAGGTTCTTACTACTGATTGTTGATTTTTTAATCAACTGTTTTACTTATTGTTTTGTTTAGATTTTAAATAAATAAAAAATTTTGAAGGGGTTTGTATGAGCAAAATTACTTTTTTTTCACTAGGTGGAATGGACGAAAATGAAAAATCTTGTTATGTATTAGAAATAGAGGGAGACTATTATTTAATAAATTTAGGTATTTCAGTTCCAGTTTATAAAGTTTTAGGGATAAAAAAGATAATTCCTTATATGGAATGAGTTAAAAAAAATGAAAGAAATATTAAAGGTATTTTCATTGGTAATGCAAGTCACAGAAATATTGGTGCCATCCAATATTGTTATAACTATATAAAAAATATTCCTATTTTTACTTCTAAGTTAGGTGCTGTTATTTTAAAAGCTCATTTTAATAAAAAAAGTATGCAAAAATATACAGATTTTAAACCTTTACAAATAAAAGCTGTTGATCCTTTAAAACCTTTTAATTTAGGAAAAATAAAAGTTACTCCTTTTAGAGTTGCTACTGCTTTACCTGATACTTATGGTTTTATTATTTCTACTGGTGAAGAAAATATTATTTATATTGATGAATTTATTATTACAAATGGAAATAGTAAAGCATTTATTAGTGATATTAACAAACTACCATTATTAACTTACAAACAAAAAAATCTTTTGCTTATAAATAATGTTGGTAATGTTGATAAATATAATGGTTTTACTTCACCTAATTATAAAACAAAAAGTTTTTACCAAGATTTAATAACAAGGGGTAATGGTAAAAGATTAATTGTTGCTTGTTATTATCATGATGTACATACTTTTTTAACTTTAGCTCAAATTGCAAAAGAAAGACAAATTCCTTTTATAATTTACAATCCAGTTTTTATTAGTATGTTTAATGAAATTACTAATAACAAATATTTTGATAGTACAAATTTGCCACTTTTACCAATAAATAAAATTAATGAAATTGAAAAAGGAATTGTTGTTGTTTCTTCTACACCTGATAGATTATTTAACAAACTATTATCTATTAGCAATGATGAAGATGACATTTTAACTTTGAAAAAATCAGATACTGTAGTTTTAGGTTTCAAAGTTGAGTCAGGTTTTGAAAAAGCACAAGCAGAATTATTAGATGCTTTTGCTCAAATCAATATTAATGTAACAACAATTCCAAAAACAGTTTTAAGTATGGAAGCTTCTGAAGAAGATCATAAGTTTTTAGTTTCACTTGTAAAACCAGATTACATTATTCCAACTCTTGGAATGTATTATCAAATGGTTAAGTATGCAAACAATTTAAAAGAAATAGGATTCAAACCAGAGAATGTAATTACAATGTACAATGGTGATATAGCAAACTTTAACAAAGGATATTATATTCCTGGTAAAAAAAGAGTTGATATTCATGATATGTATATAGGCTCTCAAGGTGTATTATCTGAAGGTAGTAATATTTTTCAAGAAAGAAGAATTATGTCAGAAAGTGGAATCATTTTCTGTAATTTAAAATATTTGGAAAAAAATTCATCTTTTGATAAAGACAATTTTGAACTTTTACCTTATGCTGTTATTCCTGATGGATTTGAAACAAAAACTTTTTTTGAAAAATTAAAAGATGATGTACATACTTTAGCAAATAATGCAGTTAAGGATGCAAAAAAATTCGATTCAAAAGAAATAAAAACAGTTATAAAAAAATATATTTCTAAGCAAGTTGATAAATTTTATGAAAAAAATCCAATAGTTATTGTTTCAATTTGTTAATTAATTGTTTTCATTTTTGATAAATATTCATCTATGTTTTCTTTTCTACCTTCTTTTGCTAAATAAGTTCCATTTAGCTTAATTAAATCACCTGTAAAATTAACATTAATATTCATAAAATATTTACCAACACCATAGATATCTATTGGTGTTTTTTCTTTTTCATAATTTAAAATAACATTTTCATTAATAGACGATGAAACAATAATTTTAGTTTTTTCATACCCTAGTTCATTTAACTTATTTCTTACTTTAGTAATTAAATGTTTGTTAACTCCATGAAGAGATTCATCTAATGACATAAAATAAATTTTTTGTAATGATTTATCAATTAATTTTTTTGACGTGTCTATTCTAACAAAATCCAATTTTGTAATTCCATTTTTTTTCAATTCCTCAATTTCTTTTAAACAATCATTGTTAAAATCAATTAATCCAATAACTGGGTCATTTGGAAAAACTTTACTAAAAGATTTTAGTGCATCACTTAAATTTCCTTTGTATTGTTGGATTAGAGCATGAGGAATTGTTCCTAAAATCTGAAAATCATTAATGTTTGCTTCTTTTAAAAATCTTGTACTTTCTTTAGTAACAAATTTTCTAATCCCACCAACATATGCACTATATCCATCATATGCTTGTAATAAATAATCATCACTTCTATCTGCCATATAAATAATTCTTTGACTACCAACAATGGATGTTAGGTTATATGCATTAGTAGCAACTGAACTTCTTCTTGATAGAATACTATCAATAATATTTTCTAGATATCCAAATTTTTTATAATCACCTTCAATTGCTAAAACAGGTTCGTCATTGTTTGTTATTTGCCCATCTTCTAAATAATAGATTTTTGTTTGTTTAAAATCTTGTTCAGATAGGCAAAATTTTAAAAGTTGTAAAACTTCTTGAATACCACACACAACAACATTTTTATCAAAATGCTTAAATCTTAAAAGTGATACATCATTTTTTTGTGATGTTTCTAAAATCTTTTTACTAACTAAAAAATATTTAGCTGAAAAATCACCATTTTTAATTTTTTCATCAAATTCAAATTTAATTTTTAATTCCATAAGTATTTTTATTTATTTGCAAAAGGTTCAATAAATAAATCTCCTATTTCATAATTTTTATCTAAAAGCATTATTCCTTTTTCGTTGTTATCTTTATTTAAGTTTAATTCTTTTTTACTGCACAACATTCCCAATGATACTTTACCTTGAATGTTAGATTTTAAAATCATCTTGCCATCAGGCATAGCAGTATTTACCATTGCTACAACAACTTTAGAATCAATTGCCACATTACTAGCACCACAAATAATTTTCAAAGTTTTTTCTTTAATATCAACATCACAATAATGCAAATGAGTGTTAGGGATTTTTTCTAATTTTGTTATTTTTCCTACAGTGAAATTTTTTTCAACGTATTCAGATAAATCAATTTGTGTAATTTTTTTAATCATTTCTAAAATTTTATTATCTGCATAAATCATTCCTTGTTTTATGTTTGCATATTGATCAAAATCTCAAATATTAATACCAACTAAACTATTATCATTATATAAAATGGAAAATTTTTTCTCTTTAATAATTCTATCAACTGGTTGAGAAGAAACAGAAATAGTCATAGCATTGTTAAGTGTAGTTTTATTGTAAAAAATATTTATCATTTACTCTCTCCTTTTTTGCTTTAAATAAGTTTCATATTTTTTTAAAATTAGTTTTTTTAATTCATCAACAAGTAATTCTTCTTTAACAGATTTTATCGGTTTTCCATTTTCAAATATAATTCCTGTTCCTTTACCACCAGCTATTCCAATATCTGCTTCTTTTGCTTCTCCAGGACCATTCACTGCACAACCCAAAATAGCAACTTTTAAAGGAAAATTCATTTTTTTTGTAAATTTTTCTATTTCTTTAACAACTGGATTTAAATCAAAATTTAATCTTCCACAAGTTGGACAAGAAATAACATCTACTAAATTGTCATATAAATCTAATGAATTTAACAATTTTTTACACACTTTTACTTCACTAACTGGATTGCCTGTTAACGAAATTCTTATTGTGTTTCCTATCCCTTCATATAATAAAACACCTAGTCCTGCACAAGATTTGATTGTTCCATTAAAAAGTGACCCTGATTCTGTAATACCAATGTGTAAAGGATAGATAAATTCTTTTGCAGCTAATTTATATGATTCAATTGCTAATAAAGCATTAGTAGCTTTTAAAGAAATAACAATGTTGTTAAATCCATTTTGTTCAAATAAATTTACATATCTTTTTACCGCAATCATCATTGCTTCAGCAGTAACACCATGTGATTTCATTAAATCTGTTGGTAATGAACCACTATTAACACCAACTCTTATTGGAATATTTTTTGAATTAGCTAGTTTTATTATTTCTTTTAATTGTGCTTGATCTTTTATATTACCCGGATTTAATCTGATTTTTGCTACTCCTGTTTCAAGTGCTTTAATTGCATATATAGGATTAAAGTGAATGTCTGCTATTATTGGACAAGGACTTTTACTTATTATTTCTTTAACTGCTAAAGAATCTTTATCATCAAAAATTGCAACTCTAACTAATTCACAACCTTCTTTTACTAACTCTTTTATTTGGTTTAATGTTGATTTTATGTCATGGGTTTTAGTAGTTGTCATAGATTGAATAACAACTTTATTATTTCCACCAATTTGAACGTTTCCAACCATTATTTTTTTTGTTTTTTCTCTTATTGTTTTTTCCATTTTTAAGTTGTTATTTATATAATTTACTTTTAATTATAATGAATATATTTTTCAAAATCATAAATCTATTTTTAAAAAAATACTTAGAATAAAAT
>CAMWHH010000065.1 GCA_947174035.1 uncultured Mycoplasma sp.
TATGGGGAGTTGAGAACTGGTAGAATTTTAGTTCAAAATTAAATGATGATTTATAACAATCAAATATTGTATAAAAAATTTAAATTTATCTTTGTCTTATGTTAGAATATTTTAGTGTTTTGATACACACGGATATGTTGTTAAAAAAGGAGATATAAATGGCTACTATTGCACAACTTATTAGAAATGATCGTAAAGCTAAATTTAAAAAGTCAAAGTCTCCTGCTTTAATGTACACTTATAATTCTTTAAAGAAAAAAAGAACTTATAACCCTTCTCCTTATAAAAGAGGAGTTTGTACAAGAGTGGGAACAATGACACCAAAAAAACCTAATTCAGCATTACGTAAATATGCAAAAGTTAAATTAACTAATGGATATGAAGTATTAGCATATATACCAGGTGAAGGCCACAACCTACAAGAGCATAGTGTTGTTTTGATTGAAGGTGGAAGAGTTAAAGACCTTCCAGGTGTTAGATACCATATTGTTAGAGGTACTTTAGATACTTCAGGTGTCGAAAAAAGAAGACAACAAAGATCAGGTTATGGTGCTAAAAAACCTAAAGAAAAGAAAGAATAGTTTAGGAGAATATAATGAGAAAAAATAGAGCAACAAAAAGAGAAGTATTACCTGATCCAGTATATAATTCTAGACTTGTTACAAAAGCTATCAATGCTATTATGCTAGAAGGTAAAAAAGGTTTAGCACAACAAATAGTTTATAAAGCTTTTGAATTAATTAAAAAGAAAACTAATGAAGAAGGAATAGAAGTTTTTAAAAAAGCTCTTGAAAACATTATGCCTTCTTTAGAATTAAGAGTTAGAAGACTAGCTGGATCAAACTTTCAAGTTCCAACAGTTGTTAGTAAAGAAAGAAAACAAACACTTGGTTTAAGATGACTAATTCTTTCTGCAAGAAATAGAAATGAAAAATCTATGATTGAAAAATTAGCAGCTGAAATTATTGATGCATCAAAAGGAACTGGTGCAGCATTTAAGAAAAAAGAGGATACTCATAAAATGGCAGAAGCAAATAAAGCATTTGCACATTTGAGATTTTAATTTTTAGTGAGATATTATGGCGAGAAAAATTGATATAAGCAAATTTAGAAATTTTGGGATTATGGCCCATATTGATGCTGGTAAAACTACTACATCTGAAAGAATTTTGTATCATTCAGGAAGAACTCATAAAATCGGTGAAGTTCATGATGGTGGTGCAACAATGGACTGAATGGAACAAGAAAAAGAAAGAGGTATTACAATTACTTCTGCTGCAACTTATGTTACTTGAAATGGTTGTGAACTAAATCTAATAGATACACCAGGTCACGTTGACTTTACTGTAGAAGTTGAAAGATCTTTAAGAGTTTTAGATGGTGCTGTTGCAGTTCTTGACGCACAAAATGGTGTTGAACCACAAACTGAAACTGTTTGAAGACAGGCTTCAAAATATTCTGTTCCAAGAATTGTTTATGTTAACAAAATGGACAAAACAGGTGCTGATTTTAAAATGTGTTTAGATTCATTAAAAGATCGTTTAGGCGCACATGTTGTTGCTGTTCAATTACCAATTGGATCTGAAGCTAATTTTAATGGAATCATTGATTTAATTAAAATGAAAGCTTATATGTATGATGGAAAACAAGAAGAGGATTTTAAAATTGTTGATATTCCAGCTGATATGAAAAAAGAAGCTGAAGAATATAGACATCATATGATTGAAGAAGTTGTTAATTTTGATGATGGAATCATGGAAAAATATTTAAATGGTAATGAATTAACTGAACAAGACATAAAAAAATGTATTAGACAAGGTGTTTTAACTGCTGAATTTTTTCCAGTAGTTTGTGGAACTTCTTTCAAAAATAAAGGAGTAAAAGCATTATTAGATGCTGTAGTAGATTATCTACCATCACCAATTGATGTACCTCCAATCAAAGGATTTAAAGATGATGGTACTGAAGTTACTATTAAAAATGATGACAATGGTCCGTTTGCTGCTTTAGCTTTTAAAATAGCAACTGATCCATATGTTGGAAAATTAACATTTATCCGTGTATATTCTGGAACTTTGAAAAAAGGTTCATATGTTTTGAATGCAACTAAAGGTATTAAAGAAAGAGTATCTAGATTAGTAAAAATGCACTCAAACAATAGAGAAGAAATTGATGAAATTTGTGCAGGAGACATTTGTGCTGTAATTGGATTAAAAGATACAATAACAGGTAACACTTTATGTTCAGAAAATAACGAAATTCACTTAGAGTCAATGAACTTTGCTGAACCAGTTATTTCTTTAGCTGTTGAACCAAAAACAAAAGCTGACCAAGAAAAAATGGCTATTGCACTTTCAAAATTATCAGAAGAAGACCCAACTTTTAGAACTTATACTGACGAAGAAACAAACCAAACAATTATTTCAGGTATGGGAGAATTACACTTAGAAATTATTGTTGATCGTTTAAAAAGAGAATTTAAAGTAGAAGTAAATGTTGGTGCTCCACAAGTTTCATATCGTGAAACTTTTACAAAAGAAGCTGATTCTGAAGGAAAATATATTAAACAATCTGGTGGTCGTGGTCAATATGGACACGTGTTTATTAAATTTGAACCAAACAGTGAAAAAGGATTTGAATTTGTAGATAAGATTGTTGGTGGGAAAATTCCTAAAGAATACATCAAACCAATTAAGGCTGGTTTAGAAGATGCTATGAAATCAGGTCCGCTTAGTGGTTTCCCAATGATTGATATTAAAGCAACATTATATGATGGTTCATATCACGATGTTGACTCATCTGAAATGGCTTATAAAATTGCAGCTTCTATGGCATTAAAAGATGCTGCTCAAAAAGCAGGACTTGTATTACTAGAACCAATTATGGCTGTAGAAGTAACAGTTCCTGAACAATATTTTGGTGATGCAATGGGAGATATATCTTCAAGAAGAGGACAAATTGAAGGTCAAGAACAAAGAGCAAATACTCAAGTAATTAAAGCAAAAGTACCTTTAAAAGAAATGTTTGGGTATGCAACAGATTTAAGATCTTTCACACAAGGTCGTGGAAACTATGTAATGCAATTTAGTCATTATGAAAAAGCACCAAAATCAATTATTGAAGAAGTAGTTTCTTCAAGATCAAAAAAATAAATTTTATTAGAAATAAAAAGGAAATATTATTTATAGATAATGCACAAAGATATTAATGAAAAAAATTATAAATATTATATAATTTTATATGTCTGTAGTGCTAACTATTAAGGAGAATTAAATATGGCAAAACAAAAGTTTGATAGATCAAAACCACACGTTAATATTGGAACAATTGGACATATTGACCATGGTAAAACAACTTTAACAGCAGCAATTTGTACATACCTTGCAAAAAAAGGTGGTGCAACTGCAATGAAATATGATGAAATTGATAAAGCACCTGAAGAAAAAGCAAGAGGAATTACAATTAACACAGCTCACGTTGAATACCAAACAGATAAAAGACACTATGCACACGTAGACTGTCCTGGTCATGCTGACTATGTTAAAAACATGATTACTGGTGCTGCTCAAATGGATGGAGCAATTTTAGTTGTTGCTGCATCAGATGGGCCTATGCCTCAAACAAGAGAACACATCTTATTAGCAAGACAAGTAGGTGTTCCTAAAATGGTAGTATTTTTAAACAAATGTGATGTTGTTGATGATGCTGAAATGCAAGATCTTGTAGAAATGGAAGTTAGAGAATTATTATCATCATATGGTTTTGATGGTGACAACACTCCAGTTATTAGAGGATCAGCATTAAAAGCATTAGAAGGTGATGCTAAATGAGAAGCTAAGATTGATGAATTAATGGCAGCAGTAGATGATTACATCCCAACTCCTGCTAGAGATACTGACAAACCATTCTTGTTAGCTGTTGAAGATGTTATGACTATTACTGGAAGAGGTACTGTAGTTACTGGTAGAGTTGAAAGAGGAACTTTAAAGTTAAATGATGAAGTTGAAATTGTTGGTCTTCGTGATACTAAAAAAGCAGTAGTTACTGGTATGGAAATGTTTAGAAAAACATTGGATGAAGTTAAAGCTGGTGATAATGCTGGTATCTTATTAAGAGGTATTGACAGAAACCAAGTTGAACGTGGTCAAGTATTAGCAAAACCAGGTTCTATTAAACCTCACAAAGAATTTGAAGCTGAAATTTATGCACTTAAAAAAGAAGAAGGTGGAAGACATACTCCAGTATTAAATGGATATAGACCACAATTCTATTTCAGAACAACTGATGTTACTGGTGAAATTACACTTGATAAAGGTGTTGAAATGATTAATCCTGGTGACAACACAAAAATTACTGTAAAACTAATTGCTCCAATTGCAGTAGAAGAAGGAAGTAAATTCTCTATTCGTGAAGGTGGAAGAACAGTTGGTGCTGGTACAGTTACTAAAGTTATTAAGTAATTAGCAAAATAAATTTTAGATTTTAATAATAAAAAACTATGGAAGAAACCCCATAGTTTTTATTTTGTACATAAAATTTTATTATATAACAGTTTGAAAGTAAAAGTTAAATTATTTATAATTAATATAGTATATTGTTTGTTTTATATATTTTTGTTATTTTTTAATTTTCATTATTTTATTAGTTTAGGTTTAT
>CAMWHH010000066.1 GCA_947174035.1 uncultured Mycoplasma sp.
TTTTAATATTGATTCGTTTATTCTATCAAAAAAATTTTGACTAATTAAACCAATACAATTATTTTTAAATTTTTTATAGTTTTCTACATCATCATAAAATTTAGAGGGATTGTTTCTTAAAATTTTTTGGTAATTAAAATTTGAATTTAAAAAACTGTTTAAACTATCAATTTTTTTTGTTTCATTTTCAATAAAAGATAGATTAGAAACATCTAAATTAAATTTATTAAGTGAAGTTCTTAAATTATTTACTTCATTTAAAAAAATTTTATAATCATCTGTTTCAGAAATATTTTCTGCTTCAATAAAATTCACATAATTGTTTAGTAACTCAAAAAATTCATTTTTAGAAATATTGTTACTAGAAATAAAGTTCTCTATTTTAAAAACAATATCTGAGTTTTTAATATCTAATAGGGTTTTAAAATTTCCAATTTTAATAACATCATTAAGAAAATCAATATATGTTTGGTTATTGTGTTTGAATTTTTTTAATTCCTCAAACTTATGGATTAAATTTTTGAAATTTTTTGCTTCAAGCAAAGTATCTCTAATTTTTTCTTCTTTTATTTCATCTTTATAAATATTTCCATTATCAATTAATCAGCTATTTCCTATAAATTTAGCAAGATTTTGTATTGAATCAAAAAACTCTTTTTTATTATTAACATCATAAATTAAAAGCATAAAAATACTTAAAGATTTCAATCTTTTTTTCAAGACTTCTAAAGCAGCAGCTTTTTCTGAAACCATCATAACATCTTTACTATTAAATAAGACATTTGCAATAATATTTGAAATCACTTCAGATTTTCCAGTACCTGGAGGACCAAAAATCACAGTATTATCTTTTAAAGAAGATCTAACAGCATATCTTTGATAAACATCAAGTTTATCAATTTGAATGATTGGGAAATCATTAGTTTCTTCATCTTTAATTTGCTCAATAGATGTTTTTGGTAGAGATTCAAAAATATCTTTATATGAGTTTGAACTAATAATATGTTCTAAGTCATTTTTTAAGCTTCCACCACCTGGTTCAAAAATTCCTAAACATACAGAATCTTCAATAAATAATTCTTTAAAATTATTTGCTACATTTGTAGAAGTTTCTTTCACGAATCTTAAATCTTCATTTTTTTTGATTATAGGAAACTCTAGATTTAGAATTTCTTCCAAATCTTTTTTTAGTTCAACAACATCTTTAGTGGTTTTTTCATATTCTGAAATTAATTTATCGTTTTTTCCTGTTTCTCTTTGTAAAAAAACTACCAATTTTTGATTCAATTCTTTTTCTTCTTTTTTTCTTATAAATAGATTTCCGTGTTCTTCAACGATTTCAACTTGAATTAAAATAATTGGAGCTTTAATAGATTGAAATTTAACTGGAGTCAACCCTTTTAAAAAATAACGAGTTAAATATAAATTTCAAGATCCTGAATTTTTAAGAATTTGTAATGCACTTCTTTGTAAACTTAAAAATTTTGTTTTTAAATTTGATAAATATTTTAATACTAATGAAATAACTTCGACTTTATTTTTTTTAAAATTAGCATTTAACAAATTTAATTTAGAAGGCGGTAAAGAAAAACTTATGTTTTCACATATTTTTAAAAACTCTTCAACAGAATTTGAATCACTTAATTCTTGTTTAATTTCTTCAAAATCTATACTTGAATTTATCATTATTTGGTCAGTTATCCCATCAAAAAATGAAACTAATTCATCTAAATTTACAAAATTAGAAATAGAAATGTGATTAGTGTTAAAAGGTGTGAAAATAGAACTATCTCTTCTATCAACATTAACTAAACTAGAAATTTTTTGTTTTATACTCTTGTTCATTGTTGCTTTATATATAAATTACTTCTTATAAATTATTCTAAATTAGTAAAAATTAAAATCATAAACATCTAAACTTTTTGTGTTTCGTTGTCTTCTATAACTTTAAATCCTAAAATCTTTTTTAAAATAGCCATTAATAAAGGTCTTCAAACCAAAAAATTTGAAACAAATCATCTTATTCCAAAACCCAATACCTTATGGTTTCTACAGTGCTTTGGACCTATGACATCTCTAATTAAAATTTTGTTTTCTTTTCTTGCTTTATAAGGTCTACAACTTGCTGCTACAAAAGCTCAATTATTTGCATAGAAAAATCATTTTTCATTAAACTGTTTTGTATTTAATAGAGTGTTTTTACTAGATAAAATGTTTAATAATAATTTGTTGGGATCAAATATTTTAGTTTGATTTAAAGTAGAAAATTTATTCATTCGGTTGTAAAAATATAGAATTTTATTTGAAAATAAAGCTTTTTTATAAATTGTTTTTCAAATTAACCCAAAATATACATCTTCATAAATTAATAAGTTTTCTTTATGGTAAATTTGGTTATTTACTAAAAATTCTTTTTTAAAACATTGTCTTCAATCAGTTTGGAAATCAGTATGAAATCATTTATTCATTTTTTTATTTGGAACATTTTCCAATAAAAAAGTACTAACTTTTTTTTCATGATAATTAACATCATTAGGTTTAAAAACTCACTGATATTTAAAAACCACTAAATCTATATCTTGGTATTTTTCAAAACAAGAAATTAAATATTCAACAGCATCATGAGTGATTCAATCATCACTATCAATAAATCAAATTAACTCACCTTTTGAAACACTAACTCCATAATCTCTTAGTTTTCCAACGCCTAAAAAAGAATCATTAATACAGTAATATCGATAACCTTTTTGAATAATTAATTCTTTATAATTAATTTCATTATCTGAAAAATCATCAATAAAAATAACTTCAAAATCTTTGCAAGTTTGACTTTCTAAAGAATCAAATAATTTATTCATTCAGGTAAGTTCAGTATTTTTAAAAGGGATAATAATAGAAATTTTTGGCATACTAAAAATTTAAAATATTAAAACTTGTTTAATATTTATTTTTTTACAATCTCAGAAAAATCTACATCAACAACGTTTTCACGACCTAAAATGTCAATAGTAACTTTAGCTTTTCTGTTTTCTAAATCTATTTCTGTAATAACACCTTCAGATCCTTGGATTGATCCACTTACAATTTCAACAGTGTTACCTATTGCAAATAAAGCATTTTTGTCTTGACTATTACCATGTGAAAATAATTCAACTGAAATATCTTCATCATCTTGTTGTTGCTCATTAATTTCTTTTTCTTCTACAGTTTGTTCATGATTTTCTAAATATTCTGATTCATTTTCAAAATTAGTTTCTTTAACTTCAACAGAAAGAATCTCTTCAGGTTTTGACTCAACAGTAATTTCTTCTTCTTTAACTTCTTCTTTTTGTTCAGGTTTATTATTTGATAATGATGAGTCAAAAAAACCTTCATCATTTAATAAATCATTTTCTTTTTCTAAAAATTCAATTTTCTTTTCTGGTTCTCTTGGTTTAGTAATAGTTTGTTCAAGAAAAACATCAGGAGTTTTATTAATAATGATATCTTTATTCATTTCAGGATTGAATAAATTTTCAACTTCATAATCTGACATTGGAATAGGTTTAGCACCCTTTCCTGAAGAACCTACAAATCCAGTTACCCCAAAAGTATTTCTGATAATATATCATGCATCATCAGCCATAACCATTTTGATATAAATATATCCTGGAAATCTATTGATTTCTCTAATTCTTGTTTTTTTGTAACGATTGCCAGGTAAAGTTTCTCAAGTAATTGATTTTGTGTTTCTAAATCTAGAAGGTGGTGGATTATTAATTGGGTCAAAAACTTCAATAGTAATTTCTCTAGTTTTTAATAATCTCATTTCTTGAACAACATCTTCTAATTTATATGCTCTAACTTTATCTTCAATGTTTTTATATACTGTATCTTCATTTCCAGTAATTGATGTAACAATATATCACTTTGCTTTGTTTTTATTATCAATTTGTAAATCTTTATTTTCCATTGCTATCTCCTTATTTATAAAATTTATCTTTCTAAGCAATTGTTAGTGCCAATCCAATTAATGTAAAAATTACTCCAAAAAAAACTATAACAACAATTATTACCAAAAAACTAGATGCTAATTCTTTTTTTGGTGTTCAAGTGATTCTTTGAAATTCTTTACCAACACCAAAAAAGAATTTTTTAAATTTATTCTCTTTTTTTGCTTTGTCTAATTTAGCTTCTTTTTTTAAATCAACAACTATTTTTTCTCTTTTTTCCTCTTTTATTTGACTATTGCCATTGCCAAACAAACCTTTATTTTTTTCATCATTCATAATTTTTACCTTGTTTCTTTGTGTAAAGTTTTCTTATTGCATCTAGAACAAAACTTATTCAATTCAAGTCTTTCTTTTCTAGCTGAATTTGTCTTAGTTTTATAGTTTCTAGATAAACAATCTTCACATATCATTATTACTGTCTTTGCCATATTTTTTTGTGTGAATAAAAAAAACCCACTAAGGGTTAATTCACTATGGTAATTATATAATAATAAAAATTTATTAAGTAATAAATTTATTTAATTAAATTTTAAGTTGCTTTCTCAAATCACAGGAAATTAATAATCTTATGATTTTTTATATTATTTAAATAAGGTAAAAAATAGTAC
>CAMWHH010000067.1 GCA_947174035.1 uncultured Mycoplasma sp.
CAATTAGAGGAACTCACTGTACTGCTCCTGCTTATAAAAACAAAGAAGAAAGAGCAGCAGTATTTAATTTCTCTTATGAATTTATGGGTACTTTAATTTTATTAGCTTGTATATTAGCATTTGGAAAACTACCAGCAGGTGCTCAAGCTGATGTACAAAGTGGTGGATTTAGTTTAGGTGCTTTAAGTAACTTAGCAGTTACATTTGTAATTATGTCAATCGGTTTATCATTAGGTTCAGCAACTGGTTATGCAATTAACCCAGCTAGAGACTTAATGCCAAGAGTTGTATTTGCATCTTTTGTAAATATTTTCAGAAAAGAAGACAAAGTTGCAAACATTGCTGATTGAGGATATAGTTGAGTTCCAGTAGCAGGACCTATGGCTGCTGGTGTAATTATAGGATTATTTACACTAATTTAATTCAAATACAAACAAAGGATTATTTATGTTTGATGTAACTATAATTGGTGGAGGAATAATAGGTTCTATTATTGCTTACCGTTTATCTAGATACAATTTAAAAATCTTATTATTGGAAAAAAATCCAGTCTTTGCAGATGAAACATCAAAAGGTAACTCTGGTGTGATTCATGGTGGATTTGATCCAGACCCTCATAAAATTGAAGCAAAATTAAATGTTTTAGGAAACAAAATCTGAAGAAATGAAATCTTCAAAGATTTAGATTTTGCAAGAGCACAAGTTGATTCTTTAATTATTGCTTTTGATGAAAAAGAAATGGAACATGTTCATATGCTTTATGAAAGAGGATTAACAAATGGAGTGTTAGCTTCTGATATGAAAATTCTTTCTAAACAAGAATTATTAAATAGAGAACCTAATCTTAATCCAAATGTTGCAGGTGCATTATTATGTACATCATCTTGAGCAATTGATCCAGTTCAAGCTTCTTTAGCATTTTTAGCAGTAGCTGAAAAAAACAGTGCTATTTTAAGAAAAAATTCTCAAGTTACAGATATTTTAAGTTTGGATAATGGATTTGAAGTAACTGTGAACTATAAAGAAAAAATTAACACTAAATACATAATAAATGCTGCTGGTCACTATGCTGACTCAATTGCAGAATTAGCAGGTTATCCAGACTTTAAACAAACTACAAGAAGAGGAGAATATCGTATTCTTGACCGTTCACAAAGTGGAATTGTAAATTCTATCTGTTTTATGGTTCCAACTATTCACGGTAAAGGAGTTATTGTTGCTCCAATGCTTGATGGTCATGTTTTAGTTGGTCCAACAGCAGAAGAAGGTGTTGATAAAGAAGACACAAGATTAGTTACAAAAGAAAAATTTGAATACATTGGCGAAATTGGAAAAAAAATTATTCCAAGCATTGATATGTCAAAAACAATCATGACATTAGCTGGATCTAGACCAATTGATATCAAAACAAATGATTTTGTAATTCAATTTGCTAAAGGTAATAATCACTTTTTAAATGTTGCAGGTATGCAATCACCAGCAATTGCATCATCACCAGCAATAGCTTTATATGTAGAAAAACTACTGTCAAAAAGTGGATTATCTTTAAACCAAAAAGCAAATTTTGAAACTAAATACAAAGTGTTTCATTAATACAAAATACACGAGGAATAAAAAATGGATACAGAAAAAAAATATGTTGTTGCAATAGATTCTGGAACAACTTCATGTAGAACTATTATTTTTGACAAACAAGGAAAAAGTGTTGCAATTGCTCAAGCAGAATTTACACAATTTTTCCCACAATCAGGTTGAGTAGAACATGACCCATTAGAAATTTGATCTGCACAACTTGGTACATTACAAAGTGCAAAAACAAAAGCAGGAATTAAATCTGATAACATTGCAGCTGTTGGGATTACAAACCAAAGAGAAACTGTAGTTTTATGAGATAAAGAAACTGGATTGCCAGTTTATAATGCAATTGTTTGACAAGACAGAAGAACAAGTGATTTTTGTGATGAACTAATTAATGCTGGATATGGTGATAAAATTACTCAAAAAACTGGATTAATTATTAACCCATATTTCTCAGCAACAAAAATTAGATGAATCTTAAAAAATGTTCCAGAAGCAGCTACTAAACTTGCTCAAAACAAATTATTAGCAGGAACAATTGACACTTGATTAATTTGAAAATTAACAAACGGTAAAGTTCATGCAACTGATGTTTCAAATGCATCTAGAACAATGCTTTTCAACATCAACACAATGCAATGAGATGAAGACATCTTAAATCTTTTAGGAATTCCAAAACAAATCCTTCCAGAAGTTAAATCATCTTCTGAAAACTATGGAATTGTAGATCCTAAAATGTTTTCTAACCGTGCTGTTGCTCAAGTTCCAATTACTGGAGTTGCTGGTGACCAACAATCTTCACTATTTGGACAACTTTGTACAGAAGTTGGAATGGTTAAAAACACATATGGTACAGGATGTTTTACTTTAGTTAACATTGGAAACAAACCAATTATTTCTAAAAACAAACTAGTTACAACTGTTGCTTGAAAAATTGGTAACCAACCAACTGTATATGCATTAGAAGGATCAGTGTTTGTTGCAGGTAGTGCAATTCAATGATTAAGAGATGCAATGAAAATTATTTATAGTGCTCAAGAATGTGATTTCTATTGTAGTCTTGTAAAAGATAACATTCAAAACATCTACATGGTTCCATCATTCACTGGACTTGGTGCACCTTATTGAGACTCAAACTCAAGAGGAGCAATCTTTGGTTTAGAAAGAGGAACTAAAAGAGAACACATTGTAAAAGCTACTGTTGAATCAATTGCTTTCCAATCTAATGATTTATTAAGTGCAATGGAAAAAGACATTGGTAAAAAAATTACAATGATGAAAGTTGATGGTGGTGCATCAAATTCTAACTATTTAATGCAATTCCAATCATCAATTAGTAACTTAGAAATTCAAAGACCAACAAATACAGAAACTACAGCTTTAGGTGCTGCTTACTTAGCAGGATTATGTGTAGGTTTTTGAAAATCAATTGATGAATTAAAAAACTTGAACAAAGTTGACAGATCTTTTGCTCCTAATATGTCAAGTCAAGAAGTTGACCAAAAAATTAAAGGATGAAAAGAAGCAGTTAAAAGAACTTTGAACTGAACTAAATCAATTTTGTAAAAATAACTTAATCAATTATAAAAAAAGTGCAATTAAATGCACTTTTTTTATTTTCATAAATTAATTAGGTTTATAGAAATAAAAAAACCACAATAATAACTAAATGTTTTGATTATTAAAAATACAAATTATTTAATTTTAAATTTTTTATACTAGTTAATCTTGGGATTTTTTGATATAAAATTCACTAGTATTTGCTATAAAAAACTATTTTACTCACAATCTATAAAATTGATTGTGAGTTTTTTATAAATTAATATTTTTAAATTTTGTTTTTCTTTTACTTTTTTATTTATTTAAAATAAAAGTATAAAAAGAACAAAATACAATACTTATGGATAAAAAATATAAATACAAACACATTTTTTCTGACTTAGATGGAACATTAACAGATTCAATTAACAATCGTCCATGATTTGATAAAAATTTAATTGAATCAATTAATCAATTAAATAAGTTCAACATTGGTTTTAGTATTGCAACTGGAAGACATTGTAAAGATGTAATTACTTTACTAAAACAAAATAAAGTTGAAAATATTGATTATATTATTGGGATTGCTGGTGCTCAAATATATGATTGAAAAAACAAAGTTTTTTTATGAAACAAGTTTTTTGATGATGAACAAGAAAAAATATTTGATCAAATTTATGATTATTTAAAACAATTTCACCACAATCAATTTTCAATGATTATTTACAGTCACAATGATGGTATTGCAGACTCAATGAATTTAATTAGTGATTCACAGTTTTTTGATGAAAATATTGGACAATGAATTCACAGAATGAACACTAACACTCAGTATTTAGATTTATACATATGTAGAAAGTTAACTTATCAAAAAATTCATAAAGTAGGAATTAAAATTCACAAAGATTTAGAAAACAGTGAATTTATTTTTGAAAAAATCAAACAAGATTTAACCAATAAATATGGCAAATGGTTTGATTTTATAAAATGTAGTAAATGCTATTTAGAAATTTGTATGAAACAATACAATAAAGGCAGTGCTATTAAATTTTTATTAGATGAAAAAATTAAATTAGATTATGATAATTTAATTTGTTTTGGTGACTCTGATAATGATTTAGCAATGTTTGAACTAATTAAAAATAGTGTTACTAGAAACTCTGCTCCACAAGAGATAAAAAGTAAAGCTAAATACATCATTGATTCAAAACCTTCTACTTTTGTTTTAGAAGGAATTAATAAAATAATTCTTAGTTAAATAATATTTATCTAAAATCTTTCAAGTTATTTTACTATCATGCTCTAGCTTTTAAATAGCTTTAATTTTTATTAAATTAGTCTATTTTTAAATTAATGATGCACATTTAAAAGTTAATATTTAAAGTTTTACGCTTTTTATATTTTCTAAATTTTAAAAAACAATAATTATTAATAAAAAAAAAGATAATTT
>CAMWHH010000068.1 GCA_947174035.1 uncultured Mycoplasma sp.
TTTTTAACCCATATTCAGTTGCAAAACAATATTTTGAGTTAGGCCAAAAAATTAAACCTTTTATAATTAATACTTCTGCTTTATTAAATTATGCATACGATAGAAAAAACAAAATTCTTTTTGAAGCAGATGATAGTGTTATGTTAGATGTTGATTATGGAAATTATCCAAATATTAGTGCAGATAATGCAGTGGTATCAGTAGCATCTGGAACTGGAATTGCTATTAACAAGTTTAAAAGAATTTTAGGAGTTATCAAAGCTTATTCTATAAAAAACGATAATTCTTGTTTTTTAACTGAAATCCAAAATCAAGGTCTTTTGTCTTTAATAAGAGAAAAAAGAAAAGAATATAATGCTGATATAAAACAACTAAAAAGAATAGGATGATTAGATTTATTTTTACTAAAATATGTAGTTTCAGTTAGTGGAATGAACGAAATTGCAATTACTTCAATTAGTGAGTTAACAAATATTGGTAAATTAAAAGTTTGTATTGGTTATCAAAAAAATGGAAAAAATTTGAATTATATGCCTTCATCTTTAGAAGAATTAAAAAAATGTGAGCCAATTTATACAGAATTTGATGGGTGAAACCAAAATGTTTCAAATCTTAAAAGTTATGATGATTTACCAGACAATTTAAAAAAGTACATTATTTATATTGAATCTTTTTTAAGAGTTAAAGTTAGGTTTATTTCTGTTGGTGCTCACCAATCACAAACTATTATTAAAAATAATTAAATTAGAGTATTAGGGTAATTTCAATGTTTAGAAATTGTTTTGTAAAAATTATTTATCCATATGATGACATTATTAGTTTTATTAACAAGATCTCTAATAATGTAAATGCATATTATAAAAGTTTTAATGGCGAAGAAATTGTTATTATAGCTGTTTTAGAAGGTAGCATTGCATTTGCTGGTTATTTATTAATGACTTTAGATTTTAATGTGATATTTAAAAGTTTAAAAGTAGTTAGTGAAGATTCTACAAATCCATCAAAAAGAGACAATTTAAAAGTTGTTGCAAACATTAAAGCAAATGAAATAAAAAACAAAAGAGTTTTAATAATTGATACTTTAATGGACACTGGAAAAACACTTCATTGTGTTTATTCTTATGTTAAAGATTTAGAACCTAAAGATATTAAAATATGTACTCTTTTTAAAAAAGACAAAAGCAAAGATGAAGACTTTATAAAATCACCAAATAAAACTTTATTAAAACTTGATTGATATGGTGCAACAATCCCAAATCAATGAGTAGCAGGTTTTGGATTAGATAGCAGGAATAAATACCGTAACATTAAGCATTTAGGTGTGGTTAGAATTGAAAAAAGGTAAAAAACTATTTTTTTAATTAAATTTAGGTCATTTTATACAAGTTTTTAAGGGTTTTTGGTATGTTTTTAAAAACTTTTAAAGTAAAATTATTTTAAGTTTTTTGATTTTTTATTTATATAAGAAGTGAAAGTATGAGTTTATTTAGTACAAAAAAACAAATTAGAGAAGAAGTTTCAAAGTTAATGGATGAAAAGTTGCTTGATGTTTCAAGAGACATTATTCAACACCTTGAAAGAGGAATTACTTCTAAAGAACTTAGAACTACATTGGATTCAATGGACATTAAAAACATTGAATTAAAAGACACAAAAAGACAACATTTTTTATTTGAAACAGTTTTGAAATTAGTTGCTAAAAATTTCAATGTTTATTTGTATTCAGTTCCAGGTGCTGGGAAAACTTACATGGCACAAGAAATAGCTAAAACATTAAAATTAGATTTTTATTTTAGTGGAGCAGTTTTAGAACCGTATAAATTGGTTGGATATAAGAGTGCAAAGGGAGATTATATAGAAACAGATTTTTACCGTTGTTTTAAAAATGGTGGTTTGTTTTTATTTGATGAAATGGATGCTTCTAACCCTGAAGCTTTGATTACTATTAATGCTGCTTTAGCAAATGGTTTTTTAGATTTTCCAATTGGAAGAGTTGTAGCACATGAAAGATTTAGATTAATTGGTGCTGGAAATACAAACGGAATTGATATTGGAAACGGGTATACAGCTAGACAACAATTAGATATTGCAACATTAGACCGTTTTATTTTTTTAGAAATGCCATATGATGAAAAACTTGAAGAAAGATTTGCAAGGGGATTTGCTTTTGGAAAGCAATATTTGGACAGATTTTTGGCTGCAAGAAAAATTGTGGTTTCAGAAAAATTACCTTTGATTTGTTCTACAAGATCTTTAATTTTAGGTCTAAGATTAATTTCAATTGGTCACTCTTGAAAAGAAGCGTTTGAAATGACAATTTTAAAAACTGCTTTACCAAAAATTAAAGATCGTGTTTATTCATTAATTGAAGGTTACATGAAAAGTGGTACTTCACCTGTAATTATTAAAAAAGAATCAGAAGTTGTTAAAGAAGCAGCTGCTAAAAGAGGAATTGGGAAACCGCCAGTAAAAAAATAGTTATTATTTTTTAGGATAATTTTATGGCTAGAGTTAGTAGAAAGAAAAAGAATGATGAATTAGTTAAATCTAGGGTTATTACTATTAAAATCAATGAAAAGGTAGTAGTTTATATTGATGAATGATACCTTGAAGAACTTGTTGATATTATTAAGCAATATCCTGGTAAAAAATATTTTGAACTAATTGATAGAATGATTTTTAACTCTAAAAGAAAAAAACCATCTTTTCCACAATTAAATTTAGCATCACACCGGGTTATTGAGAAAAAAAGCAATTTTTTTGAATTTCCAAGTATTGAAGAATATATTAATGAAACTTGATTAAATTCTGAAAAAATAAGTTTATTAAAAGTTAATAGCAATAAAAAAATGTATGTTAAATACAGCACAGTTGGTAGTGTTCCCCACATTCCAAGTTACTTAAATAATTTAAGTCCAAATAATATGCTTACTTTTCAAAAAGAAAAATCAGTTATTTTTAAAAAAGCTACTATTTTAATTAATGTTAGTGGAAACATGAATTGAAAAGATTATCGAAAGATTATTAGGGATTATTTTAGAATTTATGATTTTGAAAGTTTGTCTTTAGGAAATATTTCAAAAACTACTGAAAACAAAGTTGATTATTATCGAATTTCAATTGTTAAAATCAGAAATGGTGTTAATGTTAATGGACAGGGATTAATGTTTGAAAGTGCTGATTTTTTAAGAAGAATGATGTTTATGATTTATGAAATTGATCCAACTAATCAATATTGAAATGCTTATGGTAACACAGTATATAACAAAGACATTCAAATGTTAAAAGAATATGAACCTTATTTTGGAACAATTTTAGAAAGATATTTAAACCCTTCTTTAATTTTGGTGGAATAAAAAACAAACTGGGTAAAAACCCAGTTTTTTATTTAAAAAAATACAATTTCTTTTGGTCTACCCCTTTTAAAAAGGTCAAACTGAAATTATAATTATTAGTAGAATTTTGATTTAAATTATTTAAGGATTATATATGTTTGGCAAAAAGAAAATGAAAGTACCTTTTATGGTTGTTTTATCTTTTTCAAGAAAAAGTCTTGCAGAAATTGCTAGAAACACAGTTAATGATGAACAAATATTAGCTAAAGTTTTAAAAAGAGAAGCTTCTAAATTCAATGTTACTGATTTTAAGTATTTTAATTTTGTAAATGATGATAATAAAGTTTATCGAGTAATTTTCCAAGTTTTAATGAAAGACAAAGAAAAACTTATTAAAAGGCTTTTTACAGAATTAAAATATGCTTTTGATTGTTCAGATATTGAAATTGTTTATAAACAAGATTTTGATTTTGGTAAATATCATTTAAAAAATGGTTTAGCTAGAGGAGAAATCAATACTTATTCTAAACCTAATAATTCTTATTTGGACGACATTCCAACTAGTAAAATATCTCCACTTTCAGAAATTGATAAAAAAGTTAATCCACCAGTTAATGATTTAAATTATACAGTTGCAAGTGCTAGTAATCATGAGTTTATTTCAAATACTTTAGAAACTATTTTAAATCAAAACCAAAATCAAAATGGTTTTGTAAACAATAATAAAAAAGTAGAAAATTTAGCAAATAATAATTTAAATCAAAACAACTGACAAAATAACCAAAACCAAAATTTCAATAAATTAGAAAAAGAAGATTTAAGTCAATTTGTTCCAAATCATACTAACTATGGTTTTAACAATCAGCAACCTAGCAACAACAATCAACAAAATGTAATCAACAATAACAATGCTGTAAACACATTGAAAAATGAAAATTTTAATCCTAATAATTTAGGAAACAACAACCAATTTAATCCAGATTTTTCAAATCATAATCAAAATATTAGTGGTGGTAATAATTCTTCAAATTTTGCTAGTGATTTTCAAAACAATAAATTTAGCAATCAATCAGAAGTTTTTGAAAACAAAGAAAATATTTCTGAAAAAAATTAAAATTATACTTATAAAAACCAAAGGTAAGAAGTTAAA
>CAMWHH010000069.1 GCA_947174035.1 uncultured Mycoplasma sp.
GTTTTTACTTCGTCACTTGAATATAAACGATATGAAACTGTTTTATTTTTTAATTCATTATCCCCAATTACTAACTGATATGGAATTTTAGAAATTTGAGCTTCTCTAATTTTTTTAGATAATCTTTCATCAGAATCATCTAGTTTAATTCTGATATTTTTATTTTCTAATTTATTCAATATTTTTTTACAGTAATCTAAATGAATTTTATTATTTACAGGAATAATTGAAATTTGAATTGGTGCTAATCATAATGGTAAATTACCTTTAGTTTGACTTAATAAAGTTGCTATAAATCTTTCATAAGTTCCAATTACACCAAAATGGATTAAAACTGGTCTTTGTTTTTGATTTTTTTCATCAATGTAAGTTACATCAAATCTTTCTGGCAACAAAAAGTCTAATTGTATTGTTGATATAGTAATAATTTTTCCTAAATTTGATTTAGCTTGGAAATCTATTTTTGGACCATAAAAAGCTGCTTCACCTTCCATTTCAACTGTATTTTTATAATTTAATTTTTTTAAAATTTGTCTTAATTGTTCTTCAGAAGATTTTCACATTTTTTCATCATTGTGATATTTAACTTTATCTTTTGGATCTCTTAACGATAAATCAACACGATCTATTTTAATTCCCATTTTTTTATAAACTAAATTTAAAATATCATTAAGTTTTAAAATTACATCTTCAATTTGATTAGTAGCAGTTATAACATGACAATCAAATAACTCCATACTTCTTACTCTTTCAAGACCTATTAAACCACCAGATGATTCATAACGATGTAGCTTGGAATCTTCACAAATATAATATGGTAGCTCTTTGTATGAATGTGGTTTTAAATTATACAATGTGATGTGATGTGGACAAGTCATTGGTCTTAGCATAAAAGTTTCATTATCAATTTCCATTGGTGGAAAATTATTTTCTTTATAATGTTCTCAGTGACCAGATTTTATGTATAATTCTTTACTTCCTAAAATTGGAGTATCTACATAAAAGAATTTTTCTTTGTTAAAAACATTTTTCAAAAAATTTTTAATTTCTCTTTTTATTGTCTCACCATTTGGTAATCAAATAGGTAAACCTTGACCAATGTCATTACTAAATGCAAAAATTTCCATATCTTGACCAATTTTTCGATGGTCACTTTTTTTCATTTCTTCCATATGAACTTTTCAAGCATCTAATTCTTCTTTTGTTTTAAAACAAACTCCAGATATTCTTGTTAATTGGTCTAATTTAGAATTGTTTTGTCAATAACTTCCACCAACATTAATAAGTTCAAAAAATTTTACTTTATTTACATTCTCTTCTACTTCATAATTAGAAAGACTTTCAAAATCTTTACCAATTTTAATTAATTTAGCATTTTTATTTTCATGACAAATATGCTTTTGATATTTGTTTAATTTTGAAGTACCATTTGTTAGGACTTCTATTTTGTCTCCAGATGAAATAATTTTTTTTATTTCTTTTTCTAATTTTGGAAAATCATTTAAAGAAATAGATTTTGATGATTTAAATTCAACATAAAATCCAGATTCTGATATTCAACATCCAGCATTTTCAAAATCATTTTCTAAAAATTTTTTTACTGCTTTTAAAACTATTTGTCCTGCAGTATTGTTTAATTTATTTTCTTGTTTCATATCTAGTTTATTTTTATTTTTTTAACAATCTAGTATTTATTATAAAATTTTATATAAAATTAATGTTACTAATTAAAAATTTATATGTACTTTTATGTAAAATAAATTTACAAGAATTGATTAAAATGTTTGTAGTGAGCATATTATGGACAAAAAAATTAAAGTTGGTTATATTGTAGATTCTTCAATTGGACTATACAATGAAGAAATTACTAGCGATGATACTAGACAAGTGTTTTTTAATATTACAGATAAAAATAATGTTGAATATAATGATGACAATAAAACACTAACAAATGAAAAAATCTTAGAGGAATTTGATAGTGGAAACTCTTTTAAAACTAGTGCTGTTTCACCAGGGAAAGTGATAGCAGAGGTAGAAGACCTTTTAGAAAATTATGACAAAATAATTATTTTTACTGTCTCTTCAGGACTTTCAAGTTATCATAATAACATTAAATATTTAGAAGAAGAATATAAAGATAAAGTTTATGTGGTTGATACAAAAGAAGTAGGCTTTGCTATAAAAAAATTAGTTGAATCAGCAAAAGAAAAAATTAATAATGGTGAAGATTTTTTTGAAGTTCTTTCTTATTGTAGAGATTATTATAAATACAATTTCACTTCATTTACTTGTGAAAACTGATCACCACTTGTTAATAGTGGTAGAGTTCCAAAGAGCTTGTCAAAAATTTTAAATGCTTTAAAAACTAGACCAGTTATTAATTTTGATATTAAAAATAAATTAGGTGGAATTGTTAAAAGTTTTGAAAGTTCAGTTGAAAAAATAATTACTCAGTTTAAAAAGATTTTTGGTAATGAAATTTTTTTAAATCCTGATTATGTTGTTTTTTATAATAATAGAGTAGATCAACAAAAAGCTGAATATATTCGCTCAAAAATTTTAAAAACTTTTAAAATTTCTAAAGATAAGTTAATTGAAATGTTTGTACCTAACTTAGTTCTTGTTTACACTGCAAATGGTTCTTTTGGCTTACATGTTAAAAGTAAAATTAAATCAAAGAATAGAGATTAATAGTAATGAATCAAGAAAACACTAATTTTGAAACAAGGGTAAAAAAATATAAACAATACCGAAGAAAAATAAAAAATGATTATTCTAATTTTATTCGTCGAAGTTCTAAAAGTGATGAAGTAAAAAAAATAGAAAAATCTATTTCAAAAATTAATAAAGATTTATTAATTAATGATTTTAGTTCAAAATTATTTGTTGACTTTACTAGTAATTGAACTAATGATGATGGATATGTTGTTTCTGTTAAAAATTATTTAGATACTGCAAAAAACAATAAATTTAATGAATTGTTGAGTAAAGCTGATTCTGTTAGAAATGAAATAGATATGGAACCTTCTTTTGATCAACAAGGTAATCTATCACTTAGTTGATATAAACAAGATCCTAAATATATTGAATTAGAAAAAATTAAAAATTGAATTCAATTAATGACGCAAGAAAAAGATCAAATTGTAAATAATGTTAAAGATAAAATTTTTTCTTTTAAAGATGCTTTTTATCGAACAAGCGATAGAGAAACAATTTCTTCTATTTTACCTATTGAACAATCTTTTTCAAAAATTGAAAAGAATGATAAAAATCGAAAAATTCTTTTTATATTTTTATGGTCTTTTTTCGCAACAATTGCTTTTGCTATCTTATTTATTATTTTATTTATATTTGTGTAATATCATAAATAAAAATTCACCTTATTTATTATTTGATTAAGTTTAGATATAATAAAATCATTAATAAAAAGGAGACAATATGAATAATAAGGGTTATTTTGCTTCTACAGGAAATAATCAGTATACTCAAGTTGAGGGTTACAAAACTATAAAACAAAAGTACGATAAAAAGCAAATTTCTGTTTTGAATGTTGGAATGCTAACAGCAGGAATTGGTTTTTTATATGTTGCTGCTTTAGGTTTTTTGTTAGAATATCTAGTTTTTAACCCATTGTTAGAAAATATAGCATTTAATAGCTACGAAGATAGTAGTGCTTCATATATTATTTTGACTCTTGCAGTTATTGGTTTAACAATAGGTTCAATTCTTTCTTTGGTTTGAAGTTTTAGGGTATATAAAGCATCTTTAGCTTTTGCGATTACAACCATTTTCATTTATACTACTTCTTATGCTGTAGGATTTGGTTCTTTATTTTCTTATATTAACTGAATCTATGATGGACTATCTTTGATTATGGTTGCATTTGCATTGGTTGGAGTTATTTTTTTGGGAACTTTTGCCATATCTAAATTAATTTCTATTAAAAGTGCAGTTACTTTATCTAAATTAATTTTTGCTTCATTTGGAATCGCATTAGTTGCTTTTTTAGTTGTGCTTTTCTGATCATTATTTGGAATGAGTCAAGAAGCATATAGAGTTATCATTTTAGTAACTAGTGGAATTTCTTGTTTGCTTTCTGTTCTTTTATTAGCTTATAATCTTTGATTAGCACAAAATATGGACAAGTTCTATTTATCAAATGAATTAAATTTAAAAGTAGGACTTTTTATTGGTTTTCAAATCTTGGTTAATTTAATGATTTTACTGTGAAGTATTTTAAGAATAGCTGCAGCTGCAAAAAGATAAAAATAAATTTTAAATAAAAATCAGAAATGCAAGTTTCTGATTTTTTTATTTTCTTTTAAAATAAAGTAAAGAATAAAAAATAAGAAGTTAAAGTTTTATTTTTATTATGTATGGAATATTATGGAAAAAGATATTAGTTTATTAGAAAAATTCAGTGAGCGAAAATTACCCTGATGATTGCTGATTGTACCAATTTTTAACAACATAACTT
>CAMWHH010000070.1 GCA_947174035.1 uncultured Mycoplasma sp.
AACGATTTGAATGCTTTAAATAATTTAAATTTAGATTTCTACAAGGATTTTAATTTTATTTATAAAAATCAAGAGATGTTTAATCCGATTGCTGTTATGCATTATTTTGATGAAGATATTTTTGATGAAAAGTATTATTATTTTTTAAATCACAGTCTAGATTGTTTTGATTTTAGTTTTTATCAAATGCAAAATAAATTTCAGTTTGATAAAGTTAAGTGAAAACAAATTAATGAAATATTTGCATTGAAAAGTATTTTTGAAAATGATTTTCCATTTTTTACAAATTTTTTATTTCAAGAAAAAATTGACAAATTTAATGAGATTAATTGAGAATTATTTTTAAAAGCTTTAAAAGTGTGAACAAGAAATAATATTATAGAAAACTTAACTAATTTATCTCGTACACACAAAGAACTTTTAAAAAAGGCAATTCATGTTGCTAATTTAAAAAGAAGACCAAGAATATATGATTATTTATCTACATATGAAGTAGTTTTAAAATTAGTTTTCCCAATTTGAGTTGCAAGACCAGAAACTGTTTCTTTATATGTTCCATTAGAAAAAAATTATTTTGAATATGGGATTTACGATGAGGCAAGTCAAATGTTTTTAGAACGTGCTTACCCATTGCTTTATCGTTCAAGAGTCAATATGGTTGCAGGTGATGATAAACAATTAAAACCTACTGATTTTTTCACTTCTAGAGATGATGAAGAAGAAGGAGAAATTGATGATTTAGACCAACAAGAATCTTTGTTAGACAGAGCAAAAAGTTCTTCTTGAAATGAATTGATGTTACAAAATCATTACAGATCCCAATCAAAAGAATTAATAGAGTTTTCAAGTAATTATATTTATGACAAAAAATTAAATTACGCATCTAAAAATGGCAAACAAAATGTTAAAGCATTAAATGTGATAAATGTTAATGGTAATTTTGTTAATAGTAAAAATGTTGAAGAAGCAAAGTATGTTATTAAATTGCTAAAAGAAAATATTAATAACTATAAATCAATTTTAGTTGTTACATTTAATTCAGTCCAATCTGCATATATTAGTAGTTTGCTAATTAATTCAAAAGAAACAGATTCTGAAATTACAAATAAATATTTATCACAAGAGATTGAGGTTGTTAATTTAGAAAATGTTCAAGGTAATGAAGCAGATCTTGTTATTATGTCGATTGGTTATGGAAGAAAAAATGATGACCAAAAAATTAGAGCCACTTTTGGTGCATTAATTCAAGATGGTGGAAAAAACAGATTAAATGTAGCAATTACTAGAGCTAAATTAAAAATGATAGTATTAAAATCATTATCAGCTTCTGACATTAAATCATCTACTAATCAAAATTTAATGATTTTTAAAGAATTTTTAGCATATTTAGACAGCATTGAAATGAACAGAAAAAAAGAAGAAGAAAATACAAAAAAATTTGATACTACAGTTTTAGATGAATTGAACAAGAAAATTTTTAATGAAATTTATAAAGTCGTTTACCCTCATAATTTATCTTTAATTCCAAATTACAATGTAGGTAATAAAACAATTGATATTGCTATTATCAATCCTTCAACAAACACTGTTGTTTTAGGGTTATTAATAGAAAAGTGAAATCTTAAAATTAGTGAATTTGAAAAATTAAAGCTTTTAGATGATCAAAAATTTTTAGAAGCTAGAGGATATAAAATTTTAAGAATTATGGAACATGAATGAAACTATAACAAAAATCTTGTTACAAAAACAATTTTAGAAGGAATAAAATCTTTTGTTATAAACAATTAAATTTAATAAGTTTTATAATGTAAACTTTTTATAATATAAAATTATTGATAATTAGACCAAAGATTTAGGACATTTTATTATGGCAAGCAAAAACAAAAAAAAATCAAATAGTAGAAGTGCTAGAAAAGAAAAAGGAAATAGTAATAAGGTAGTTTCAAAAAAAGAAAATAAATTTGCTTTAAGTGATTCAGATATTGAAAACATAAAAATTAAAACAAATCAGTTTATTTCTGAACTTGAAAAAAGAAGCAAAAATCCTTTTCTTTTTACTAAAAAGAATTTAATTAAATCACAAATAGCTGATTTAAAAATCTGTTTGGAAAACGAAGAATACTATTTACTTGATTCAAAAATAAAAGCCTTTGATGAAATGGTAAAAAAAGAGAAAAAAGAATTTGAAGAAGAAAATCAAAAAGTTACAAAAAATACAGAAAAAGAGCCAAAACCAAAAAAGAGTTTAAAAGAAACAATTAAAACATTTGATTCTTGACCTTTATATTCAAGAATTAAACGAATTTTAAATAATTATGATGGAAAAGAAAGAACTCAAAGGTTAATTTTAGTTGGTTGTGTTTTTAGTTTACTTTTAATAGTTGCTTTAATTGGTCTTTTATTAGTTTTGAACGTAATTCCGTATGATATTGGTGGTGATCAACAAAGAATAGGACCTTTAGTTTGTTTGGTTATCCCTTTAGTATGTTTGATTTTTGTTTAGGTTTTGTTGTATGAATTGAAAAGAAATTTATAAAAATTTTCCTGATTATACAGTAGTTAATGAAGGAATAGAAAAAGAAATAGTTAGTACAAGAGTAACAAGAACTGGTTTAGAGTTTGCTGGTTTTTTTGTTCATGATAATTTAAAAGCTGTAGTTTTATGAGGGAAAGATGAATTTTTATATTTAAAACAATTCAATCAAGAAGAAATAAATAATAAGATTGAAAAAATTTTTAAAACTACCCCTCCACTTGTTGTTTTATCTAGGTCATTTCCAGCAATTGATTCACTAATACATTTAGCTAAAAAATATAATATTACAGTTTTTTCAACAAAAGAATCTTCAAGTTCTTTAACAAATTACATAAATACTTTTTTAACAGAAAAACTTTCAACAAAAGAATTTATTCATGGTAATTTGCTTGAAATGTTTGGTCTAGGTGTACTGATGCTTGGAAAATCAGGATTAGGAAAATCTGAAACATCAATTGAATTAATAAAAAAAGGTCATATGTTAGTTGCTGATGATGCCATTTTTTGTAGTAATGTATATAACAAAATAATAGGCAAAGCACCAAAACGATTTTTTGGTTTTTTAGAAGCTAGGGGATTGGGAATAATTGATGTTGGTAGAATGTTTGGAATAGAAAAGATTAAAGAATCTACTCAAATTAATGTAATCATTGAATTAGTTGAATTTGATTCAAAAGTTCATAGTTTTGAAAGATTGGGTAGAGAATTACAATATAAAGAAATCTTGGGAGTGAAAATACCATATTTTTTATTACCAGTAGCAAGTGGTAAAAAAACAAGTGATATGATTGAAGTTATTGTTGCTCACTTAAAATTGGTTTTATCAGGTTATAATTCTTTTCAAGAATTAGAAAAAATATCAAAAGAGATTAATGAAAATGAATAATTTTTTTAGTGTAATTGGAATGTCTTTAAATATTGACAAAGTTGCTTTTAAAATAGGTGATTTAGAAATTGCATGATATGGAATATTTTTTACAATTGGTTTTATTCTTGCAATTATTTTTGCTTGTGTAAAGTTAGAGTGCTGATATAAAATTTCTTGTACTCCTTTTTACTGATTTGTTTTTATTGGTATTCCCGTTTCATTGCTAGGAGCTAGAACGTGAAGTTTTGTTATTGGAGATTCACAAGTTCCTTTAGGTGAAAATTTCTTTAGTGCCTTTTTTAATTTTAGGCAGGGTGGTTTAGCAATTGAAGGTGGAGTTGCTTTGACTGTAATAGCTGCTTTTATTTATTTTCCCTTAATTTTAAAAAAACCTAAGTATCATGTAAAAACAAAAATTGGCAAAGAATTTTTTGTAAAACAAGTTTCGATGTGAGTTTATGCAGATGCAATTGTTCCATGTATATTAGTTGGTCAAATTATTGGAAGATGAGGTAACTTTTTTAATCAAGAAGTTTATGGTCCAGCAACTACAGCTGAAGGTTTAGCATGATTAAAAAATTTCATGCCTGGTGTTTATGAGAACATGTTTATTGATGGATCTTATCGTGAACCATTCTTTTTGTATGAATCTTTTTTTAATTTTTGATTTTTCATTGCTTTATATGTTGGTGGTGAATTTATCAAAAAAAGAAAAGCAGGAGATTTAGCAATTGGATATTTTATTTGTTATGGTTTATTAAGAACTTGTATGGAACCTTTTAGAAATGCAAATTTCATGTTTGTTACATCAATTGTAACTTCTGTTTTATTTTTAGTTTTTGGTATTGGTTTACTAGTTTGCAACCATTTAGTTTTTGCAAGACACCGTGATTTTAAATTTTTTGAATTCATTGGGTATAAATTTTGTGAAATATTTGGTATTAAAAAAAGATTTTCTAGTGTTAAAAAGGAATTAAAAGAAAACAATAATAAAAATTTATTAGTTAATAAAAAAACAAATAACTATGGTTTTACATGGGATGATGACGACTATTG
>CAMWHH010000071.1 GCA_947174035.1 uncultured Mycoplasma sp.
ATGAAAAAAATTTTAGATTATTTTTTAAATAAAAAAGAAGAAACAAAAAAAAATAAAAAAGAAAAAAAACAGAGTACTTCACCACATTTTTTTGATGAATTTATAAAAAAAGATTATGAAAAAATAGATGTAAATAAACCTGTTCTTGAAGTCATTAATTTAAAAAAACAATACAACAAGAAAAAACAACCTGCTATAAATGAACTAAATTTTAAAGTTTATCCTGGTGAATTTCATGCATTTGTAGGAGCTAATGGTGCTGGTAAAACAACAACAATAAAATGTATTATAGGTTCATATCGTAATTTTCAAGGTGAAGTATATATTTCTGGTATAAACAACAAAAGTTTAGAATCAAGAAAAAAAATAGGATATATTCCAGAAAATGCTATTTTTCCTGCTCGAATTTCTTGTTATGATTATTTAATTTACATGGCTAAATTAAATAAAATAAAAACTAAAGATGCTGTACCATTTACTGAAAGCATTTTGAAAAAATTTAGAATGTGAGATTTAAGACACCAATCTCCTAATAATTTTTCTAGTGGGCAAAAAAAGAAAATTTTATTAGCTCAAGCATTATCTAATAATCCTAATTTATTAGTAATGGATGAACCAACAGCAAATTTAGATCCAAAAGCTAGAATTGATTTTTTTGAAATTTTAGAAGATTTAATAAAATTAAATAAATCTATTCTTATTTCTAGTCACATTTTATCTGAACTTGATTTGCATTCAAATGCAGTAACTATTTTAGATAACGGAAAAATAGCATATTCTCAAAAAAGGGATAAATACGAAAATAATAATATGTTTTTTAGAATAAAAATTTCTGATTCATTTCATGGAAAAAAAATTTTAAAATACAAAGTTAATGAAAATAATGAAATAATTCATAACTTTAAAAATAGAAAAGATTTAAATGAATTAACAGATTATTTAATTTCAGAAAACCTTTTAAATAAGTTTGAAAAATACTATTTATCAATAGAAGATTTATACAAAAAATATGTAATATATGGATCTGTTGACACAAAAAATGCAGGTCATTTAAAAGACGAAAAAAATAAGCAAACTTTTTTTTAAAAAAATTTTTTAAGATTTTCAACTTGATCTAATCTTTCTCATTCAGGATTCAAATCCTCTCTACCAAAATGTCCATAAACTGAAAAGTTTGAAAAAATTGGAGTTTTTAATTTAAATTTTTCAACAAAAGATTTTATAGAAAAATCAAAAACTTTACTTACAACATCAGTAATTTTTTGATTTGAATGTATTGATGTATTAAAAGTATCAATTTGAAATGAAATAGGTACAGGATGTCCAATTGCAAAATTTAATTCAACTTCACATTTTTTTGCAAGTTTAGCTGCAACAATATTTTTAGCTATATATCTTGCAAAATATGCACCGCTTCTATCAACTTTAGTACAGTCTTTTCCACTAAAGGCTCCACCACCATGTCTTGCAATTGTTCCATAAGAATCAACCATTATTTTTCTTCCTGTTAATCCTGTATCACCAATTGGACCACCAATTGTAAATTTTCCACTATTATTTATAATTCTTTTAAAATTTGAATTTAATTGATATTTATTTACAACTTTATCAATTACATAATTACAAAATGTTTGAATATTATTATTAGTGGCCTTTTCATCATGTTGAACACTCATAACAACAGTATCAATAACAGGATTTAATTCATCACTACAATTTATTGTTACTTGAGATTTCATATCATGCTTAATAAAATTTACTTTTTTTTCTAAAATTACTTTTTCAGCAAACTTTAATAAATCATTTGCAATATTTACTGATAAAGGCATAAAGTTTTTACATTCATCAGTAGCATAGCCATAAACAATACCTTGGTCTCCTGACCCAATTACATTTAATTTTTCTACTGCATTAAATATTTCATTAGATTGTGAATTAACATTGGAAATAATTGTAAAATCAGATTCATCATATCCCAAAGGAAACAAAACCTTTCATGCCATTTTAACAAGATCTACATATCCCTTTGTTGAAATTTCCCCTCCAATTACAATCAATCTATTTGCAGCAAAAACTTCACAAGCAACTTTTGAATTTGAATCTTGTTTCAAACACTCATCTAAAATAGCATCAGAAATTTGGTCACATATTTTATCTGGATGGCCTTTACCTACTGATTCACTAGTTTGAAATTTTTTAAATTCATAATTCATCATAAAAATCCTTTATTTTCACTTAATAAATATTCTAACAACATAAATAAAGATGTTTAATTTAAAAATTATTTCTTTTTTAAATTTATTAAAATTTTTTAAAAATTAATAATATCTTAATTGCTTGATTTTTTTATTAATTGATTAGTTATAATTAATTGATAAATGTATCATTAGTAAATTTATTTAAAAAGAGAAATTAAAATATGTCAGAAAAAAGAAATTGAGAAGTTAAGTGAAATGATTTTGAGGTTAAAAAAACAATTGAAAGTTCAAAATCTACAATTGATTTATTAGAAAAATCAATTGAAAATTCAAATGAAAGAAATAGGATGTCTTTAGAAAAGATAGAAAAATGAGAATTTGAATTAAATATTCAAAAAAATGAATTTTTTGAAATAAATGGCATCACTTTTGAAGAAGCTACTGAATATATAAATAATTCTTGAAATCCAGACAATGATTTTAATTTAGAACAATACAATTCAATTAAACAAATTGAAGACAAAATCAGTGGTGAAAAATTTTATATTTATCAAAGAGAAAAACTAATTTACAAAAATAGATCAATAATTGAAGAAATTTATCAAAGAATTCAAGATCTAAAAGCAAGTAAATAATATTTTTGTTTATCATAAAGGAAAAATATGAGTAATAATGCAGGATTTAATAAAATAAAACAAATAATTAGAAATTTAAAAAATGACATCAATTCTTTTCAAGAAAAAGTAAATAGTATGTCATCATTTAATTCTATAAAAAATGGAAATTTAATAAATGAAAATTTAAATCCGCTTAATACAAACAATAATTTAAATTTACTATCATCAAGTAATTATTCAGGAAATGAACAATTACAAACAAAAAAAGAAAAAATTAATAGTTTTACTAAAGAAAGAGCAAAAAGAATTAAGGAAGTAAAAAAACAATTAAATTTTTTGGATGGTGTTTTAACTGGTAGTAATTTAAGTGAACACTATAAAAATCCAAATTATTTAAAACTTTCAAGTTTTCAAGAAATTTTAAGAAATGATGAAATTAATTCAAAAAACCAATTAGAAAGTATCTCAAACTCAAATAAAGAAGAAAATAAAGAAAAACTTTTAAACAATTTAATTAAAGAAATTAATGAAGTTTCAGTAGATACAAATGAAAATACATCAAATTCTCAAGATTTCATTGTAACTCATGAGTTTTTAGAAACTTTAAAATCACAAGGTAAAGAAATTAGTGAAAATTTTATTATCAAAGAAAAGGAAAACATTTCTGCAAATCATTCAGACAATTCATGACTTACTGAATTTGAAGATGAAGTACAAGATAGTAAAACAATAAAAGAAGTAGATGAAAAAGATCTTATTAATCTTGTCTACCGAAAATAAAATTTTTAATTATGTCAAAAAGTAAAAAAAATAAGAACTTTGATATTTTTTACCCAAATAGTTTTTATTCTAAAAACTCAATCAGAATTAGATCAATGGCCATTACAGCAATGATGCTTGCTCTATATATCATTTTTGCTTGAATTGGAAATCAGTTTTTTCACTTAGCTTTTTTAGCTAGTTTTTTAAATTTAGATATTTCTTTGATTTTTTTAATTCCTTTAGTTTTTATTTGTAACTGAAGGTGATGACTATTTGCAGCAATAGTAGGAGGTGTTTCAACCTTCATGTATGCTGGTGCTGGTGCATGAATTGGTGCAGTTTATAACATTGTTTTAAATGTTGTAACTTTAAGTTTTGTATTTTGATTAAAAATTTGAATAATTGATAAAAATTATTTTTTTAAAAAAATAAATAATCAAAAAAAAGAAAATTTGAAATTTTTTTTTAAATTTGAATTCAAAGCAGGTTTGATTTCTATAATTACTTTTGTTTTTTCTGTTTTTATAAATAGTTTGTTAAACGGTTTAATTTTCACCCCTCTTTATATGAATTTTTATTTCAGCGACATTTTTCCTAATGCTTGATTTATTGATGTTCAAAATATTTACAATAGTTCATTTGGTGAAAATGCAAGATGATTTTTGCTATTTATTCCAGATTACTGATCTGGAGTGTTTGCTCTTTATTCTGCTTTTAATGCTATTAAATTTGGTGTTGTTATACTACTAATATATCCAATTCTGCTGCTGCTTTTTAAAACAAATTTAGCAAGTGATTAT
>CAMWHH010000072.1 GCA_947174035.1 uncultured Mycoplasma sp.
GTATTGAATTTATAAGTGATTTTTAAATTATTTTTTACATTGAAATTGTAACTAAAAAAATATGACAACCATTTTAATCAAAAAAGAAAATTCAAAAATAATATTAAAAGATTTTTTAACTGAAACATACCCAGAATTAACCATTTCAAAAATCAATAAGTTAATTAAAAAAGGTGATATTAAAGTTAACAAAAAGAAAAGTTATTGAAACTATGAATTAAAAGAAAATGATCTAGTTTCTTTTTATATAACACTAAAGCAAACTAAAAATTTAACTTTTTTAAAAGCTAATAGCAAAATAAAAATCATTTATGAAGATTTGAACATAATAATTGTTGATAAGCCTAGAGGAATTATTTGTCAACCAGATAAAAATGAAAAAATAAATACGCTTAACAATCAAATAAAAAAATATTTATATGAAAAGCAAGACGAATCATACAAAGTAGCAAACTTGTGTCACAGATTAGATAAATATACTAGTGGTGTTTGTATTGCTGCAAAAAATCAAAAAACACTAAAAGAATTAAATATGCAATGGAACACAAAAGCAATTTCCAAATTTTATTTAGCTTTATGCTATGGAAATTTTAAAGATAACAAAAAAACATTAGTAGATTATGTTTGATTTAATGAAAAAACACAAAAGATGGAAATTGATAAAAAAAATATCTATCAAAAAAAGATGGAAACAAAATATTTTGTGATTAAACAAAGTAAAAATTATGCACTTTTAAAAATCGAAATCCTTACTGGAAAAAAACATCAAATCAGAGTGCATATGTCATCAATTGGACATCCTGTTTTAGGAGATACAAAATATAATAAAATAAATAATTTTTCTTACAAATTTCCTTGTTTAATTTCTCATCAAATAAAATTTAACTTTCCAAAAAATCATTTCTTAAGTTATTTAAATGAGAAAAATATTGTTAGTAAAACAAAAGATTTTAAATAATTACTATTTATAAATAAATAAAATTTGTTAAAAAGTGAAAATGATAGCAAACAATTGCCACAGTATTAGATAAATTAAAACTTCTAATGTTGTTATTCATTTCAACTTTTAGTTGAAAATTTTCATATTTACTCATAATTTCTTTAGATATTCCTTTTGTTTCTCTACCAAAAACAAAAAAAATATTTTTGGGTTTTGTTTCTTTAAAATTTAATTCACTTATTGATTTTTTTCCAAATTTTGTAATTAAAAATAATTGATTATCAACATTATTTAAAATATTTTTTGATTCAAAATCATTTCAATCATCATATTCAGCTCTATCAAGTTTATCTCAATAATCTAATCCTGCTCTTTTCATTCTTTTATCATCCATAATAAAACCATAAGGTCTTATCAGATGAAGTTTTGCATTAAAACCAACACAGCTTCTAGATATATTACCTGTGTTTTCTGGAATTTCTGGTTGAAATAAAACAATATTAAGCATAATTTACTCTATGTTCTTTAAAGCCATTTCTATTAGTTTGTTGATTATAGAAGATCTGCTTTCATTTGTTCTTTCTTCTAGTTCTTTTAATTTAATAACAATGCTATTTTTTAAATAGATATTTGTCTTTACTTCCAACTTTTCTTTAACATTCAAAAATTGTTTAATTTTATCTTCTTCAAAATAATTTTCTGATCTGTTATTTTCTTGTTTTTTTAAAGCTTCATTATAAGTTTTAATAGTAGATCTTGGTTTTAAATTTTTATATGAATTATTCTCATTTGATTGAATTGTTTCTTTAAAATTGTCATTATTTAGAGTTTTTTCATTGTCAGTGTTAACAATATTAGTAGTATCTTGTTTTGAAGAAAACAATTCTTTAATAGGGTCCTTTTTTTCAAAAAAAGACTGAACAATTTCTTTTTTTTCTATTGGTTTTTCATTTAGAATGTCATCATAATTTACTTCATATGTTTTTTTTGTAACTTGATTTACATTATTTTTTTCAGATTCTGGGTTGTTTTCTACGATTGTATTTTCTTTTTTTTCTATTTCGTTTTCTTTTTTATCAAGGTTTTCTAAATTAATAACATTGTTTAAATTGTTTTCACTTTTTTTTAAATCATCTAATTTTATTTTTATTTCACTAGTATTGTCTTCATTTTTTATTGGCGTGTTATTTATCACAAAATTATTTGAATTTTTTTCAACAAAATCATCGTCTGCCAAATCAGTAAAAGTGTATTTTCTTTTTTTTGACATTATAAAATTCCTCCACTATTGTTTTGATCTGTGCTTGAATTTATATTTAAATTTGTATTTGGTTCAGTTTCTTGATTTGTTCCAATGTTATTTAAAGATTTTTCTCTATTGTAAATAACGTAGTCCAAAATTTCTTCTCTTAAGTTATGATATTCATCTTGATATTTACTTTTAAAAGAGCTCATAACAATAGGAACTCTTTCATATCCAACAGAAGCAGTAGATTTAGTTGTTGAACTAATAAAATTTGATGTTACATAAACACCTTGTACTTTTAATTTTGGTCTCAATGCATGCTCAATAATATCATTGTGTATTGTTACACGAGTATTAACTTTTGTAGGGATAGCAATTATTTTCATTTCAGGATTATTTTTTTTCTGAAATTCTTTTGCTGCATTAATAATTCTTTTTAAACCTAATGTAGCATATTGATCAGGTTCAAAAGGAACCAATGCAACATCAACAATAGAAAGTGTTGTAGCAACAACAACAGACATTGCTGGTGGTGTATCAATAATTACGTAATCATAAATTTCATTAAGTTTATTAATTAGCATTTTTAAGTTTGATTGGTTTATTTGTCCTGAATTAACCATAAAGTCAAAATAATTTAGTTCATCATTCCCAGGAACTATAAAAAGGTTATCACTTACTCTAACAATAACTTGTTCAAGTGAACATTCTCCTTTCAAAAAATCCATAATAGCAAATTCTAAATCATCAGGTCTTTTACCAAAAGTAGCAATAACATTTCCTTGTCCATCTAAATCCACTATTATTACTTTTTTACTATCTCTAGCAAGAGATGCAGCTAAATTTGTTGATAAAGTTGTTTTTAAAACTCCACCTTTATTATTAACTACTCCTATTTTCATACTATACAACTCCAAAATATAAAAAATTATCAATAATTACTATAATAATTATGTAATAGATTATATTTTAAATACATAATTAATTACATAATATTTAACTTTAATTAAGTGTTTTCTGTATTTTCTTTTTTAAAAAAACAATAATTACATAGTTGATTATGTAGTTATTTTTATTTTATCAATAATTACGTAATTAACTATAGAGTTGGTTACAAAAAAACAAATCTTTTTTAGATTGTTTATAATTACGTAATTAAATATGGAATTATTAACAAATTCTGATATTTTCTCTTTTTTTCAATAATTACATAATCAAATATGGAATTATTGTTTAATCAAGTTCTTTATTCTTTTTATTTCTATAATTACGTAATTAATTATATATTTATTTTATTTTTATAAAGTTTTTGCTTTTTTTCTTGTGTTAATCTGTATTAGTCTTAACTAAAGACAAAACTTGCTTTTTGTTTGATAAAAAAGGTAAAAAAATCATTTTTAAGGCTATTTAAAGGTTTTTGAGACAAAATCAATGGAAAAATATGTTTTTTATTTTAAACTCTCTAAAAACGCTTAAAAATGCTATTATTTTTGTTTTTTTACTTTGTTTTCAAATTCTTCTTATAACATCAATCAGTTTGAGGATGGATATGCAATTCTTGTATTGCTTAAAATATCTAAAATACATGATCCAGTAAGTTAATTTAGTTTTTTGTATATTTTAAGTATTACTTTAGTAATACTTAGTAAGTAAACAATTAAAAAATTTGAACTTCATAGCTAAATCATTTAAAATTACTATATTAACTATTACTAAAGTAATAGTTAAAATATTAAAAAAATGATAAATTTGTATTTTTATATCAAACTTAAAAAAGTGGATCATAAAACTTAAAATAAAGCCTTTAGAAAAGAGAAAACAAAAAAAATGAACTAAACTATTGTTTTTGGGTTAAAATCTCTTAGAATCATTAAAAACACTGTTATTTTTGTTTTTATGCCTTTAATTTTAGGCAAAATTCTAAAAAAAATAAAAATCAAAAAAATTTATTTTTTTAAAAATTACCAAAAAGTAATTATTTTGTAATTAAAAAAATTACAATTATGCTATTGATTATGTAATTATTGATTTTTCTCGTTTTTTATAAAAAAAAATAGGTTTTAATA
>CAMWHH010000073.1 GCA_947174035.1 uncultured Mycoplasma sp.
TTATTTTTTTATCAAAATCTAAAATTTTATTTAAAAAAATAAAATTTTCTTTATTTTCTGGATTTTTATATTTTGGAATAATTCCATTAACATATTTATTAATCATTCCTATTGTTCTGTTGACAAGATTGCCAATTGTATTTGCTAAATCTTTGTTGTAAACATTAACAAATAATTCTTCAGAAAAAATACTGTCTTCTTTAATAGAAATTTCTTTAACTAAATAGTACCTAAAAGCATCTCTACCATATTTGTTGACAAAATAAATTGGATCTAAAACATTACCTAATGATTTAGACATTTTTCCTTTTTCTGTAATAATTCAACCATGACTAATGTAGTGAGTTGGCTTTCTTAAACCCAACATCTCAAGCATAATAGGTCAATAAATACAATGAAACCTTGTAATTTCTTTCGCCATTAATTGAATAATCTCACAATCTTGTGATTCTCAAAAATTTAAAAAATTTTTATTATTTTTTTGAAGATATCCTAATCCTGTTAAATAACTTGATAAAGCATCTAATCAAACATAAATTACGTGTTTTGAATTCTCTTTAATAGGAATCCCTCATTTAAAATTAGATCTTGAAATTGATAAATCATCAAAATCCTCATTATTTAAAAAACTATTAAATAATTCGTTAACTCTTGAAACTGGATAAATTAAATTTGGGTCATGTAAAAAAGATGATAAATATTTTTTAAATTGTTTTATTTTTAAAAAATATGACTCTTCTTCTCTCAATGTTAAAATATGTCCCACTGCACAATAAAGAGTATCATCATTTTCTTTTTTAACTGCCTGATTTTTTGTGTAATTTTCCTCACAAGAAACACAATATAAACCTTTTCATACACCTAAATATATGAATCCTTTTTTATACAAAGAAGTAAATATATCTTGAACAGCTTTGATATGATATGAATCAGTAGTTCTAATAAAAAAAGAATAATCAATTCCTAATAAATTTCATAAATCTTTAAAAACTTTTGCATAATTATCAACAAGTTCTTTTGGAGTTAATTTTGCTTCTTTAGCTTTTTCTTCAATTTTTTGTCCATGTTCATCCATTCCAGTCAGAAAATAAACATCATAACCTATTTTTCTTTTATATTTAGATAAAACATCGCCAAGAATAGTTGTAAAAGCATGACCAATATGTGGTTTTCCAGAAGAATAATAAATTGGTGTAGTTATATAAATCCTTTTTTTAGACATAATCCACCTTGTTTTCTTTATAGAATAAAAATTTTTTAATATCACTAACTAACTTTTTCACATTTTCTCAAGTGTGTTCCATACAAATTGCTAGTCTTAAAATAGAATCACTATCATCTAAAATGCCAGTTTCAACTAAAGTTTTATTCACCACATATAAATAAGATCTAATTTCGCTTGCTTTTATTCCAATGGGTGTTCTTACAGTATTTACTCATGTTGATCTGCTATTTTGGTTAGCAATTACTGGAATAAAACCTAATTTTTCCAACTCACTAAAAAGGTATTTTCCCATTTCTTTTTTGTGGATCATTAATTCTTTAATTCCACCAAAATTTTTCACATATTCACTTGCAGCATTAACAGCAGCAACAATAGAAACTGGTGTAGTATATGGCATTAATCCATTTGATATATGTTTATTTGCAAAAACATGTCAATCTAAAAAACTTGTTTTTGTTACTTTAATATTTTTACTTATTTCCATTCCTCTTTGGCTTACACAAACAAATGCTAAACCTGGACTTACTTCAAAACCTTTTGTTGAAGTACAAACTGCTGCAGTTATGTTTCAATCATCAAAATTAAACTCTTCATTCAAAATACTTGAAATTGAGTCAACCACAACTAAGACATTATGTTTATTACAAATTTCAGCTATTTCTTTAATTGGATTCAGAATTCCACATGATGTATCCATATGAACAAAAAATAATGCTTTTTTATCCTTTACTAAGTTTTCAATTTCATCCAAATCAAATTCATGTCCATCTGGTAAGTCTATATATGTTGCATTTAAATTATATCTTTTTGAAACATTAATTAAATTTCTTCCAAAATATCCATTTGCTAAAAACAAAACTTTATCACCTGGTTCTAATAAATTAACTATACAAGATTCCAAAGCTGCTGTTCCTGGAGAATTAATTGCAATAGGAAACCCTTTTTTAGAATTAAAAGCTCATAAAATATTTTTTGCCATTTTCTTATAAAGAAATGGTGATGCAAGAGTTCTGTGATGATTAATATAATTGCCAACTATATTTTTAATTTCTGGTCTAATAAAAACTGGTCCTGGTGTAAAAGAAACAAAATTATTGTCATTTAAATATTGGTAGTCTAATTTTATTAATTCATCTCAAGAATTAATAAAAGAAATTGATTCATTTTGAACTTCTAAATCTAAAACACCATTTTGTAATAGCATGTCATTTAAAAAAGAATTATTTTTAAAATCAATAAATTGCAGATTGTTTTTTGAAATAAGTAAAATATTATTTATTGATTTATGATTATCAATTTTTATGATTGTTTCATTTTTAAAATTTTTAGAAAATAATAAATTATTTAATAGTTCATCATCAAAATATAAGTCATCTTTAACTATCAAAATTTTTTCGTTATTTTCTAAATTTAAAAAATCTTTGCTAAATTCTTGTTTTTTAAATAATTTAATATTTTTGTTTTCTAAATTATCTTCAACCATTTGAAAATACTTTTCATCAACCAGTACAAAAACTTCCAAATCATAAAATTTAAAAATATCTATGTTTTTGTCAATTAAAGTTTTTCCATAAATTTTGAACAAACCATTGATATAAAAACCTTTAAAAATAAAGTTATTTTTATGACTTGAATTAATATTAATTAAAATTTTATTAAAGTTTTTTTGCATAATTTACCCACTATTTCTAAGACCTGTAGCTATACCATTAATTGAAATCAAAATAGATTCATCATTTAATTTTGATTTTTTATTTTTTCTTTTTCTACTAATCAATTCTAATTGAAAATAATTAAGAATGTTTAAATAAGGAATTCTATCATCTAAACTTATTTTTAAATCCCGGTAATCTTGTAGTAAATATTCTTTATCCATTATCAATAAAATAGAATTTAAAACTTTATTATATTCATCATAAATGTCATTAAAAATATTTTCTGATTCTTTTTCTTTAGATGTTTCAAAATATCTTTTTGTTATATCCAAATTAACCTTAGCTAAAAGCATTTCTATATTAGATAGCAGTGAGTGAAAAAAGGGAATGTTTTGATATCAATTTCTTAATTTTTCTAAATTTTCTTCATTTTCTTTTATATAAAAATCTAATGCACTACCAACTCCATATCAACCTGGAACCATTGCTCTAACTTGTGATCAAGAAAAAACTCAAGGTATTGATCTTAAATCTTTTAAATTATTTTTGTTACTTCTACTTGATGGTCTTGATCCTATTTTTAATTTAGAAATTTCTTTAATAGGTGTAATATCAAAAAAGACTTTTTCAAATTTCTTTAAATTAAGTAATGAGTGGTATTTTTTTGCACTTAAATCTGACAAAAAATTCATTGTTTCAAAAAATGCTTTATCTTCTAATAAATTCTTTTTTTGATTTATTATTGCATTTGCTGCAGCTGTCAAAATTGTTTCTAAATTAAACCACCCTTTTCTTGGGTTTGAATATTTTGCTCAAATAATTTCGCCTTGTTCAGTAAATCTTAATTTTCTAGTTATACTTCCTTTTGGTTGAGAATTAATAGCATAATAGCTTGGTCCACCACCTCTACCAATAGTTCCACCTCTTCCGTGAAAAAAACTAATTTCAATATTGTGCTTTTTAGATAAAGATGTTAATTTTTTTTGAACATTATAAATTTTTCAAGATGAAGCAAAATTACCGCCATCTTTACAACTATCTGAATAACCTAATAAAACTTCAATTCTATTTTTTAAAACATTTTTAATAAATTTTTTAGTGCATTCATTTGTAACAAATTCTTCAATTATTTTATTTGAGTTTGATAAATCTTTAATTGATTCAAAAAGTGGAACTATACTTAGTTCAGTGCTTTTTTTGTTTGCTATCAAAAACAAAAACATAACTTCTAAAATATTTACAAAATCTTCAGTATTAGAAATTAAATAATTTTTAATTGCATTATTACCAAATTTATTTTTTATTTCAAAAATTTTTTGAAAAATTGAAATCTCTTTTTTAGTAGAAT
>CAMWHH010000074.1 GCA_947174035.1 uncultured Mycoplasma sp.
CTACATATGAATATAAAAAAATTATTAAATCGAGAAAGATAAGGAATAAAAATATGAATTTTTTTGAAGAAAATATTTTAGAAAAAAAATTAAATAAAAGAATAGATGAAAAAAAACTAAATTCGTTGAAAGCAACTACTATTGCTTTTCTGTTTTTTTCTACAGTAGCTATTATTTTGTTTATTTTATATCTTTCAGATTTAAACCCAGGTAGTTGAATTTATTTGGCTTATTATAATTTATATTTTAATTTGATAAGTTTATGATCATTTTTTAAACTTGCTTCTTTTTTATCTTTTGTAATCTCTTTTATATTGTCAATTGTTTTGATAAAAAAATGTATGTCTATTTCCAAAGAGATAAATGATGAGCTAAGACCATCCATTATTATTTTTTGGATTTTCTTTGCATGGATATTTTTAGTTGCTATTTTTTACTTTATAAATTTAGATATATTAGTTGAAAGTGTAGTAACTATTTTTGCTTGAATTTTTTCTTTTTCTGTCAGTTGCATCACAATTAAAAAAGTAAATACAGTCAAGAGAATAAATCCTAAATATTAAATTATAGATGTAAGAATTTTAAGTAATATCAAACCACAAGAAGTAAAAATCTTGTGGTTTTTTGTATCGCTTCAAAAGAAAAACAAGACAAAACAGCTCATGTTTAACTAATAAGTAAAAGTATTTTTTTATAAAGGTTTATAATTTTTTTATTATGAATATAAATGAAGAAAAATTTAATGAAGAAAAAGAGATAGATAAAGTTTTAGAAAATTCAATTTTAAAAATAAGAAAAATGTCTACTCATTACAAATTTATGTTTTTTGTAGAAATTGTTTTATATTTAATTGGTGCATGTCTTTTAGAGCTTTGTAAAGGCAATCTTATTGCAACAATTTGTGGTGCATTATTTATAGCTATTTCTGTAATTTCTACAATTACTAATTACATTATTAATGTTTTACTTGTGATTGAAGTAGGATATTTAAAAACAAGATATAAAAGTGCAGAATCATTATTTTATCTTTTTCTTGTAGGTTTGTTTCTGATTTTCCCTACATTGATAAGTTGTTTTGCGATAAAAAAATTTTATTTTTTTTGAACAAAAGAAGATTAAACAATTTCAAAAAGCGAGATATTTATAAAAAATAATATAATTATTATTAATGGATTTAAGGAGATAACTAAAATGTATGAATTAACTCTTTTAGAAACTCAAAAAGCAATAAAATTTATAAAAGATTTATTTCAAATAAATTTATCGCATGCACTTAGGCTTCATCGTGTAACTGCTCCAATTGTCTTAGAACCTGATACAGGTATTAATGATGATTTAAGCGGATCAGAAACACCTGTTTCTTTTTTGAGTAGTAAAAATGGATTAAGAGGAGAAATTCCTCATTCATTAGCTAAATGAAAAAGATTAGCACTTGCAAAATATGATGTTCCTTTACATGAAGGTGTTTATGCTGATATGAATGCAATTAGAAAAGATGAAATTATATCAAATATTCATTCAATTTATGTAGATCAATGGGATTGAGAATTACATATTAAAAAAAGTGAAAGAAATATTAAAACTTTAAAAGTTGTTGTTAATAAAATTTATGAAATTATTAGATTTTGTCAACAAGAAGTGAATAAAAAATATGAATGATTTGATGGCAAAGCATTACCAGAAAAAATCACATTTATTACATCACAAGAATTATTGGATAAATATCCAAACAAAACACCTAAAGAAAGAGAAAATTTAATTGCAAAAGAATTTAAAGCTGTTTTTATTATTGGTGTTGGGGATAAATTATCAAATGGACATCCACATGATTTAAGAGCTCCAGATTATGATGATTGATCTTTAAATGGTGACATTATTGTTTGAAACTACACAACAAATTCTGCATTAGAATTAAGTTCAATGGGAATAAGAGTTGATGAAAAAAGTTTATTATCACAATTAGAAAAAGCTGGCAAATCATCTAAACAGAAATTAGATTTCCACCAAAAACTATTAAAAAGAGAAATTCCATATTCTATTGGTGGTGGTATTGGTCAAAGCAGATTGTGTTATTTTTTACTTCATAAAAGACATATTGGTGAAGTTCAAACATCTATTTGACCAGAAGAAGTAATTGAAGAAGCTTTAGAAAATAACATAAACATTCTTTAATTAAATGATATTAGTTATAGATTTTGCTTATAAGAAGCAAAATCTATAATTTTTTTATTAAATTTTTTATTTATTTCTTTCTTTATTTTTTCTAAATCTGATTCAACAATTTCTTTTGAATTTTCTAAATCAAAAATAGATTGTTGATAATTATTTTCATTTGTTGTTAGATTGTTAACTGTTATACTAACATTAATTATTTCACTATAGTAATTAGGTGAAATTGATTGTTCAAAAAGTTTTAAAGCAATATTTAAAGGAACTTTTGAAACAAATTTTTCAAATTTATGAAACTTATTTATAATTAAATCATTTTTTAATTTTAGTTTTAAATTAAAACTAATGTAAGTATAGTTTTTTTGTTTTAAATGAAAATTAATGTCTCTTATTAATTCTTCAATTAATTTTAAAAATTCTAGGTATTCAGTAAAATTACGAATTGATTGACTTCGACTAACATTTTTACTTTGAAAATTTGGATTAATAATTTCACAAGCAATTCCTAATACATTCATTTTTATTTTTGATCAAGAAATTCCTATTTTTTTTCTAATTAAATAATCATCTTCTAAAAGTGCTATATCTTTTATTGAGTTAATTTTTAATTCTTTAAAAACACTAGCAGTGCTTGGACCTATTCCAATAATTTTTTTTACTGGTAAATCATATATATAATCTTTAAAGTTTTGTTTGTTTAGTGTTAAAAAACCATCAGGTTTACACAAATTAGTAGCCATTTTAGCTAAGAATTTTGTAAAAGAATTTCCAACAGTACAATTTAAATTAAATTTGTTTTTTATACTATTTTTTATGTAGGAAGCAAATTCAATTTCTTGTCAATTTTCAAATTGTGAATCACTTACATCCAAATATCATTCATCAATTGAACCAGTTTCCATATTTTTTGTTAAAGATTTTAAAAATTTTTCAATTCTATAAGAAATTTTTGAATATTTATTTTTATCAGGTGGAACAATTACTAAATTTTTACAAATTTTTTTTGCCTCCAATAAAGGCATTCCTGACTTAATGCCTAATTGTCTAGATATATAGTTGGCTGAAGATACCACTCTATGTCCAACAACCATAGGAATAGTTAAATAAGTTGGATTGTATAAAGCTTCAACAGATGGAAAAAAACTATCCATGTCAATGTGAAAAATTTTATTTTCCATATGGGTACTCCAAATAAAATAAATATTCTGTATTTTCCTTTTTTGCACCTTTTATAGGTGATTCTATATATCCAAGATTTTTAATATTTAAAGAACTAATTAATTGTTTAAAATTTTCAATAATTTTGTAATGGTCACTTTTTTTAGCGTATCCTTTTGTTTTACTTATTTTTTTTCCAATCTCAAATTGAGGTTTTAATAAAACAACAGCTTTTCAATCTTTTCAATTTAATTCAATTATTTTTTTAATAATTAGAAAAACACTTATAAACGAAACATCTATACAAATAAAATCAATTTTTTCTTTAATTAAATTTTTATCAAAATTTTTAAAGTTTGTTTTTTCTAAGTTAATTACTTTTTGGTTTTCTTTTATTTGTTTATCTAATTGATTAGTTCCAACATCGATTGCATAAATTTTTTTTATGTTATTTTCTAACATAACCTGACTAAACCCACCAGTTGATGCACCTATATCTACAGCTATTAAATTATTTAAATTTATTTGAAAATTATCTATTGCAGCTTTTAATTTATAAGCACCTCTTGAAACATAACTTATTGTTTGAATTAATTCAACTTTATCTTTTGGATTAATTAAATAATTTGGTTTGACAATAATTTGATTATTTACTTTAACTTTTTGATTGATTATTAAATTTTGAGCAAAATTTCTTGATTTTGCTAGATTATTATTTACTAAAAAAAGATCCAATCTATTTTTTTCCATACTCTACTTAGGGTTTGTTGTTTTTTAAAATTTAATAATTTTAAATTTTTTAATAACTATTATTATTTTTTATTATAAAAATCAAAATCTATGTTTTTTTTTTTTTTTTTTAAATTTTT
>CAMWHH010000075.1 GCA_947174035.1 uncultured Mycoplasma sp.
TTATTAATATTTTCAAAAATTTCATTTTTATCAAATGTTTTTGGAAGGGGTAGTTGAATGATATATCCATTAACTGACTCATCATTATTTAACTCTTTTATTTTTTTAATTAATTCACTTTGGGAATTAATGTTTTCACCAATTACTGAAACTTTAATTCCAAGTTCTTCACATTTTTTAACTTTTATTCCTACATATTTTTCACTTGCTTTGTCATTATTAATTTTTATAATCACCATATGAGGAACAAAATTTGGTTTTTTATTTTTAATAGTTTGTAAATCTTTTTTAAAATCATCAATAATCTTATTTGCAATTTCAACACAATAAATAATCATTTTATTTTTTTCCTTGTTTCTAATAAATAAATTTTAAATAAAAAAAGATTCTAATCATAGAATCTTTTTTTATTCATGGTCTTCCATTACAGTATTTGCTTTGTATAAACTGTAATAGAATCCTTTGTTTTTTAATAATTGCTTGTGTGAACCTATTTCTTGAATTTCACCATCTTTTAAAACAATAATTTTATCTGCTTTAACAACTGTAGATAAACGGTGAGCAATTACTATCACTGTTTTATTGCTTGTTATTTTCATTAAAGCATTTTGAATATCAATTTCAGTTTTTGTATCAACTGAAGAAGTTGCCTCATCTAAAACTAAAATTTTTGCTTCTGACATAAATGCTCTTGCTATTGAAACAAGTTGAATTTGACCAAGTGATAAATCACTCATTTTTTCAGACATAATTGTTTGATATCCTAAGGGTAGTTTTTTAATAAAATAGTCAACATTTGCTTTTTTAGATACTTCAATTACTTTTTCCATTGAAGCATGAGTATTTCCATATCAAATATTTTTTTCAACACTTTCTGAAAATAGAAAAGGATCTTGTAAAACAATAGAAATGTTTTTAAATAAACAGTCTTGTTTGATATCTTTAATATTTATTCCATCAACCAAAATTTCACCAGAATCAATTTCATAAAATCTTGACAATAATGAAGTCATAGTAGTTTTACCACTTCCTGTTGGTCCAACAATTGCAACAGTTTCATTAGGTTTAATTTTAAAACTAACATTTTTTAAAACTGGTTTATCTTTTGAATATGAAAAACAAACATTTTTAAATTCTATTTCACCTTTAAATTTTGTTTCAATTTTCCCTTCATCAATTGCGTCTTTTTGGTCTAAAACATCAAAAATTCGATTTGAAGCTACTGCAGTTTTTTGTAATGTTCCCATTAATCTTAATGAATTACTAGTTTCACCAGTTGCTATTCTAGCTAACAGAACAAAAGATGTTAATAATCCAATTTCAAACGTTGGAAAGAAAACACTTAAAGTATTCTCATTTGACATTAAAAAAATTATTCCAATAAAATATAAAAATGCATACATCACAGTTTCTAAAAAATCATTTCATGGTCAAATTAAATTAAGTCTTGTTTCAGCACTTCTAGATTCACTTGCTTGTGATTCATTAACTTTTGAAAATAATTCCATTGCTTTTTGTTCATAACCAAAAGATTTTACTGCTTTTCTACCTGTTACATACTCTTCTACAACTCCATTTAATTTTCCAACCTCTTCTTGCATCTTCATATATTTTGGTGTGGCTTTTAATGAAACTGTTAAAGAAACTGAAATTAAAACAATGTAAAAAACTAAAGTTATAAATGTTAATAAAGGCGAAATAATCAATAACCCTACTAACACACCGATAATAACTAATGGAGCAGTAAAAATATCACCAATACAAACCGATAAATTAATTGCTAATGCATTAGTATCAGTTGTTCCTTTACTTATTAAATCACCTCTAGCTGCTTGTTCAACAATTTTAAATGGCATTTTTCTGATTTTATCAAAAAATAATTGCCTGATGCTATAACCAACATTATAAGTAATTTTTAAAATTATTTTTTGACTAATAATATAAGCTACAAAATAAAATGTATAACCTAAAAAAATTAAAAGTGATCCAACTGCTAAATAAATAAAATCTGGTTTTTCCCCTAAAAAACCATTTTGAATAACAACACCCAAACCAATAGAAGTAGCAACAGAAAATGTAGTTTTTAATAATGATAAAAAGATTGCTCCATAAAATGCTTTTTTATTTTTTTGAAGCATTAAAACTAATCTTTTAAAAATAGTAAAATAACTAAGTTTATTTTTTCCTTTCATTTTACTCTCCTATTGTTTTTTGTGAATCATAAATTTTATTATACAAACTACATTTTTTTACTAATTGACTATGTGTACCAATGTCAATAATTTTTCCTTTATCTAAAACAATAATTTTGTCTGCATCTTTAATAGTTTTAACTTGTTGGGAAACAATAATAAAAGTTTTACCTTTAAAATTATTTTTTATATTTTTTAATACTTTATCTCTTGTTAAATTATCAAGTGCACTTAAGCTGTCGTCCAAAATATAAATGCCAGCATCTTTTGTAAAAGTTCTTGCAATAGAAAGTCTTTGTTTTTGACCACCAGAAAAATTATTTCCATTTTGAAGTACATAAGAATCGTATTTATTTTCACTTCTTTCTATAAATTCATCTGCACAAGCTAATTTTGCTGCTCATTTTATTTTTTCATCACTTGCTGACTTATTTCCCATTAAAATATTTGATTTAATAGTTCCAGAAAAAATAAATTTTTCTTGAAAAGCAACACTTATTTGTTTTCTAATGTTAATTGAACTTACTTCACTGCTAGTTTGATTGCTAAAAATAATTTCACCTTTTTCTGGTTCAGCTAAATTAGAAGCAAGTAGAACAATAGTAGATTTACCACTTCCAGTAGGACCAATAATCCCAACTATTTCACCTGGATTTACTTTGAAAGAAATCTTATCTATAATTGGTTTTTTATCTTCTGAAGTTCCATAAGAATAACTAACATTTTTAAATTCAATTGAAGGCGTGAAAGGTTCTTTAAAATCTTTCCCTTCAGCATTTTCACTATTTTTATTTAAAATTTCATTAATTCTTTCAATACATGGTTTTGTTCTATTAATTGAAACTAAAGCATTAGAAATTCCAAATGCACAAAAAACTGCATAAATTAGATAGTTTGCAAATGCAATTACTTGTGACACATCAATTTTTTGACCTAAAACACTAAAATTATTTAAAGTTCCGCTAATAAATAAAACTAAAATAATTGCTACATTTAGTATATAAAACAAGAAAATGATTCCAAAATAAATTGTAAATTCACCCTTATAAATTGACTTGTATCAAGTAAGATTATGAATATCAAATCTTTCTAATTGAAATTTTTGTAATCTAAAAGATCTCACAGTTTTAGTACCTGCAATATTTTCTCTCATAACTCGATTGACAGAATCCAATTCTTCTAAATTCTGACTGTAATATTTTTTTGCTTTTTTGTTACAAATAAAATTAACAACTAAAACTAAAGGAATTATTACTAAAAAAATGGAAGAAAGCATTCAATTTAAAACTACACAAAAAATTAAAGATCCAATAATAAGAAGCAAACTTTCAAAAAAGAACATAAAAACTATCAAAACAGTTTCTTGAAATTGGTATGAATCATTTGTTGCTCTTGAAACAATTGAAGAAACTGACAATTTATTAAACTCATCATCTTTTATTCATTGTAATTTTCAAAATAATTCATTTCTCAAACGTTGCACAATATCAATTGCAGATTTAATGTGGAAAAATCTTGAAGTTATTCTTAAGAAAAAAGCCAAAGCAGTAGAAAAAATTATAATTCCTATTAATATCCCACCACAAGTTACAATAATGTCATTTATTGATTCATAATTATTCAATTGTATAAACAAACTTCAAAAATCTTTATTACTTATTTGTTCTGGTTTTTTTAGATTTTGTAAATCTTGAAATAAACCAGTCATTATTGAAAGCAAAAAAGGTTGAAAAGCACTTATAACACTTTCACAAGATGATAAAAAAATTGAAATAATAAAAAATAAAGTATTTTTCTTTTTAAATTGCTTAAAAATATTAATCATACTAAAATATTCCCTTTCTTAAATTAAAAATACACATAAAAAAATAAAAAGTAATTAACTTTTATTAAAAGAATTTAATTAATTTAGTTATGACAATAAATTTAGTAAAAAGCTCTATAGGAACATCAAAATTTTTCAAAAAAAGGAAAGAATTTATCTCTATTAAA
>CAMWHH010000076.1 GCA_947174035.1 uncultured Mycoplasma sp.
GTTATAAATAATTATTATTTCTTAGTTTTCAACTATAGAAATCAAGAATTTTTATATTTTTTATTAGGTTAACAAAACAAATGAACAAAAATCTTAGTGAATCTTTTTCCAAACTCAAATCGAATTTAAATGATGGGCTGACTAATGAAGAAGTCCAGAAAAGATTAAAAACTTATGGATTCAACAAAATTGCTGAAAAGAAAAAAGTAAAATTTATTACAAGGATTCTAGAACAGTTTAAAAATCCTATGATTATTTTACTGTTGATAGCATCTATAATTTCTTTACTAATTGCTTTTGTTCCTACTTTTTCAACTGATAGCGGAAAAACACATTCAGAAGAAATAATTGAAAAAGTCGAACCTTTTATTATTTTTGTAATAGTTATGATTAATTGTATTTTTGGAGCAGTTCAAGAAGCAAAATCAGAAAAAGCAATTGATTCATTAAATAAAATGATTATTGCCAAAGCTAAAGTATATCGGAATGCAGATTTTGATGTTATTAATTCTGATCAGTTAGTTCCAGGTGACATAATGATTTTAGAAGCAGGTGATTCTGTTCCAGCAGATGGAATTATTATTGAATGTACATCTTTTAAAACACAAGAATCTGTTTTAACTGGTGAATCTTTGGCAATTGAAAAAAATGCAGATTTCGTTTTTGATGAAAGCACACCAATTGCTGATCGGTTAAATTTTGTTTACTCAGGGACAAATGTAATAAATGGTAAAGCTAAAGTATTAGTTGTATCTACTGGAATGAATACAGAAATTGGTAAAATTGCTAATTTAATTCAAAATGCTGGTGAGCAAACATCAAAAATAGAAAAAAAGATTAAAAAACTAAGTAACATTTTGGGGATTATAGCTTTTGTTGTTGTAGTTATAGCTTTTATTCTATGGATTTGTTATGTAAATAATGTTAATGATATTGCTGTTACTTGAGCAACAGGTTTTAAATTAGGTGTTTCAATAGCAATTGCTGTTATTCCAGAAGGTTTATTTGCAATTATGACCATTGTTTTTTCACTTGGTATTAAAAGAATGATTAAACATAATGCATTAATTAAAAAAATAGAAACAACTGAAACATTAGGAAATGTTTCAATTATTTGTAGTGATAAAACAGGAACATTAACTCAAAATAAAATGAAAGTTGTAAAAGTTTTTGATGGATCAAAATCTTATGAAGATGTTTTGAAAATAGAAAACAAAAATGTTTTAGAGTATGCAATGCTTTGTAACGATTCAAATGATGATGATGGAATCATAGTAGGAGATCCAACAGAAACATCATTAGTTAATGCTGGTGTTGCAACTGGTTTGAATTTTGAAGAAATTCAAAAAAAATATCCAAGACAACAATACATTCCTTTTGACTCTGATAGAAAAATGATGACTACAGTTCATAAAATTAAAAATGAATACATAGTCATTACAAAAGGTGCATTTGATGAAATTGCTAAAGTTGCAAAAAAAGTAGATAAAAGTTTTTTTACTGAAAATGAAAAAATGAGTAACAATGCTTTAAGAGTATTAGCAATTGCATGTAAAAAAATAAAATCACTACCTAAAAATGTTTCAGATTTGGAAACTGATTTAAATATTTTTGCATTATTTGGAATCCAAGATCCTCCAAGGCCTGAAGTAAAAAAATCAATTCAATTAGTTAAAAAAGCAGGAATAACTCCGATTATGATTACTGGAGATCATGCTAATACTGCAAAAGCTATTGCAAATGAATTAGGAATTTTAACTGGTAATAAATTAGTTATTACAGGTGCTGAACTTGCTAAATTATCTGATGAAGAATATGAAAAACAAATTGATAATTTTGCAGTTTATGCAAGAGTTTCACCAGAAGATAAAATTAGAATTGTAAAAGCATGACAAAAGCATAATAAAATTGTTGCAATGACTGGTGATGGTGTTAATGATGCTCCAGCACTAAAAGCTGCTGATGTAGGTTGTGCAATGGGAATTAATGGAACTGAAGTAAGTAAGCAAGCTGCTGACATGATTTTAACAGATGACAATTTTGCAACAATTGTTGAAGCTGTTAAAGAGGGTAGAGGAGTTATAGATAATTTAAAAAGAGTAATGTTATTGATGTTTACCATTAATATGGTTAGTTTTTTAGTGACTTTTTTAGGTATCTTTATTTTTCATTATTCACCTTTTTCAGCTTTGCAAATTTTATGAATTAATTTAGTTTCAGAAAGTTTACCTTCAATTGCTTTAGGTGCACAAAAATCAAAAGATTATGTCATGGAGTTTTCACCGAAAAATAAAAATAATCTAATAGATATAAAAATGTTTGTAAAAATTTTAGTTCAAGGCATTATGTATTCTGCTCTTGCATTAATAATGTTTTATGTAGTTGCTGGTTTATTTGTTAATTACAATTATGATGCAATGATTGACTGTTTTAAGAATTTTGAAAACGGATCTTTAAATGAAATTGCAAACCGTTATCGTTTTGAATCAATAAATCATGATTTTATTTTTAATATGCAAATGGCTGGAAGTTTAGCTGCATTTATTGTTGTAACTTTTTCACAAGCATTTAATGGATTTAATTTAATGTCAAAAGAATCAATTTTTAAAGTTAAATGAGATGATGCAAAGTATATGGTTTTATCTTTTTTAATTTCGGGTTTATTAGTTGCTTTTGTAATTTTAATTCCAGAACTTAATAGAATATTTAATTCAAATGCATATATTTTTATTAAAGAGATTAATAATCTTACTTCAAACAGTTCTGAAGTAGTTGATGGATGGAGTAATCCAATTGATCCTTCTTATAGTGTTTTATTTTTTGTAGCTTTTATTGTTGCATTTTTACCTTCAATTTTATTTGAGTTAGCAAAATTAATTTTTTCATCAAAGATTTATAAAAAAATCGAAAAGAAAAATTTATGGCTACAAAAATGAAATGCTATCTAAATTAAAATGAATTTAATTTTTTACCTTTTTATAATAAAATTTTTTTGTTATCAGAAACAAGGAGATACATTTTGGACCACAAAGAAAAAGTTTCACAAGGGATAAATAAAGCCTCAACTATTTTTTCAAATTGTTATAAAACTTTTGATGAAAAAATTGAATTTTTAAAAAAAGTACATGAAGATTCACAATATCCATATACTTGTGAACATAAAGATGAAATTTTAGAAGCTGTACAAATTTTGGGTGATAATGCTAAAGATGCTGACCCTAGAAAACAACAACAAGCTTATTTAGCAGAACTTGTAAAAAAATTTATGAGTAATGATTCAAAAGAAGAATTAATTTTTTATTTTAAAAACAACGAAATATTATTCAATATATTTTGTTTGATGTATGTTCATTTTAATAAAAAAGACGCATCAGAAAAAGAAAAACAAGCTCATGCTTTTTTACTAGGACCTCTTTTTAAAACTGTAGAAAAAATAATATCTTAGTTATAAAATTTCATAGGCAATTACAAAAAACAAAAGATTTTCTCTTTTGTTTTTTTAATTTTTTATTCACTATTGTATTATTAGATTTATATATGAATAGAAAAAATAAAGATTTTTTGAAAACAGGACAAACTTTTTATCCTTCTGCTAATCAAAAAAGTAGTATAGATAATAAAAACATTAAAGTTGATGAAGATATTAGAAAAGGAAAATATCCTAATGGTATTGTTCCATTTATTTTCATAACTTTAGTTTTTGTAGTAATTTCTTTAATTGGAAATTTTGCAGTTGATTTGATAACTTGAAAAGATGCTTTTGCTATTTCTAGTGGCATAAGTTTTTGTTTGTGTTTGGTTTGATTTGTACTACGACAAAGATTTAATTTAAGCACTAGATATAATCTTAAAAAAATGTCTATTCATTTTAAACTAAATCGTTTAAAAATTACAGAACCTTACAAAAATTGAGATTATTCAATTAATCGAGTTTCTAGTATTGATGAATATAATGAATATTTAATTGAAAGATCTAAAAGAACAAAAGTATTTTTTCTAATTACTATTTCTTTGTATACTTGTTTATTCATAATTTTTATTATTATTTCTGCAACTTTATAATTTTTAATTGCACATTTTTTCTACTTTTTTTTTTTTTTTTTTTTTTTTTTGTTTATTTAAAAGAAGTTAGAAAAAATTAAAAAAAATAATTTTTTTTATTAT
>CAMWHH010000077.1 GCA_947174035.1 uncultured Mycoplasma sp.
AATTAATGTTCACTTAATATTGTTAAAATAATTGAAATTATCTTACAGTAAATAAATAACCTTCAATTGTTTTTAAATAAGTTGGGTCTGATTTTAAACCAAATAAAATTCTATATTTTCAAGTTCCATAATAGTTGTATGGATACTTAGGAGTAGCTGAATAAATATCAGTTATTTCAATATTATATTGAGGGAAAGTTTGTTCTAAATCAGCTTTCACAATATCATGAATAATTTTTTGGTTTTCATCAAAAGTACTCTTAGTTAGAACACTATCAACTTTCATCAAACCATTTGTTATTCAAACATCTGGAATACCATCACTTGATTTTATGTCATTAAAATTTTTAATATCTTTGAAATTGTAAGTTTTACCAATAACTGATGCACCAACTTCAGCTTTACTTGAACAGAATATTTTTAATGGTACATATCTTGCATCAGTTGAACCATCTTCTCAGAAGTGTTCTGCTTTAGGTTTTAATGGTACAGAAAAGTTAAATACTATTCCTTGATTAATACGTTGAACACTTTCTCATTTAACAGAACTAAAATCACCTGCTAATTCAACTGCATAATATTTAGCTAAATCTTTTCAAGCTTCTTCATACATCATTCTTTGATACTCAACACTTAAATTTTTTCAGTATTGTTTATCATTTAAAGATTTGTATCAATCAAATCCCGGAGTAAAGAATCAACTTATGTTTTCTCATTTTAAAACATCAAGTGGTCAACCTCAAGGTTCATATTCTTTACCAGCATTAAAATTAAAATATCAATTATAAATTCCATTATCAAAATCTGAATTAATAACTCAGTTAATTGATCAAGTTGATGGAATATTAACAAGATTTTCTAAATTTTCTATAGCCATTTTACCAATTCAAATATTTAGTTCAACAGCATCAATAATAGTATCATTGTAGATATCTTTAGTTTTTCATGCATGTCCAGCAGTTGGAACAGCTTTTACTTTGAATGATTTATTTTCTAAATTTGCTGAATTTTGAACATATGATAAAGTAACATTTTGGAAATTATAATCATCTGGAGTTTGTGGTACAAAATCAGTTAATTTATATCTTGTTGCAAAATATTTATTTAATCAATTATTTAAATCAGCACTTGTTTTAATTCTTGGATCTTCAACAAAAACATTTAAACCACTATTGTTTACTTTTACTGGAACTAAAGAATCAAAAACTCTATCACTATTATCAAGATTTTTAAATGAAACATCTAATGTAAATGCATCAGTAATAGTACCGTTATAAAAAGCTACATTAGATCAAGAGTGTCCAGCAATAGGAGTAGCTTTTACTTTAAACGTTTTATTTGCTACATTTGCTGAGTTTTCAACATATGATAAAGTAACATTTTTATAATCATAATCTTCATTTATAACTGAAAAATCACTTATTTTATATTCTTCAAAATAGTTAACAAGTCATTTATTTAAATCATCATTAGATTTAATAGTTGGGTCAACAATAACAGCATCAAATGAACCATTTCTTGGTTTTACAGGAACTGTAGCATCAGGAAGACTTACAGAATTTCCCATAGTTACTTTTATTATTTTTTGATCATTATTTTTAGTACTTTTTCAAACCGCATCACCTATTGGAGTAATTTTAATTTCAAAAGTATTGTTAGAAATTGAATTTTCAACATAAGAAATTCTTACATTGCTATATTGGTTTGAATTTTGAAAATTTCTATGGAAATAATAGTAATCATTTATAACGTTACTATATGATATATTACTAAAATATCTATTTAAATTTGCATCACTTGTTGAATACAATGCAATTTGAAGTGTAAAAATATCTTCATCTGGAGCAGTTGCATAAGTTGAAGTTGGGTCGTCAACTGGTATATTTGGTTCATCTGGATTATTTGGATCTGTTTGGTCGCCAGGGTTAACTGGATTGTTTGGATCTGTTTGGTTATCAGAATCACCAGGATTAACTGGATTGTTTGGATCTGTTTGGTTATCAGAATCACCAGGATTACTTATGTCTGTTTGGTCGCCAGGAATAGTTGGATTAACAGCATCTGAAATAGTAACACTAGATGATTGTGTATTAGTTGCAGATGCAATTGCTGGGGCAACACCAGCAACAACAGCAGCAGTACCAATACCTGCAGTTATTAAAATTTTCTTTTTTGAATTCATATATTTCTCCTATATTTTTAAGAAAGATTAAAAAAAGTATTTTAACTTCTTGGTTTAGCCTCTTTCATTGTTTAGGAATTTTATTTTATTGCATTAAAAACCAAAAATCAAGTTTAAATAAAACTTATAAAAATTATTTCTTTTTTAATTTGTGAAAGTGAGATTTTTCTTTTTATTTTTTTTATAAAACTTTATTTTTTTAAAAAATTTTTAAAAATTAAAACTGAAAAATAGGAATAAAAAAAATGAAATGATTTTTTTCTTATCATTTCATTTCATTTTTTTAAATAACAATTATTAGCCTATTGTAAATAAGAATCCATCAATTGTTTTTGTAAAAGAAGGGTTTGTTTTTGAAACAAATTTAATTGTATATTGTCAAGTTCAGTGTCAATTACCACCAGGGGCTCTTGTTCTAACATTGCTAATTTCAATATTGTATTTAGGGAAGCAATTTTCTAAATCACCTTTTACAATATCTGCAATAACTTTTTTATTTTCTTCTAAAGTTGGTTTAGTTAAATTATTTCCAACAACCATTAATCCGTTTGTTACTCAATAATTAGATGGTAAATCATCAGTTTTTTCTTCATCATTATATTTTTTAAGGTTAGATACATAGAAAGTATTACCAATCAGACCACTTGCACCTACATCTGGTTTACTAGAAACAAAAAGTCTTAATTGAATATATCTAGCATCTTTTTTACCATCAGATCAAACATTTCCATCTATTGGTTTAACTGGAACAGAGTAATTTAGTAATATACCACCATTAATACGTTGTACATATCCTCATTTTACACTGTCAAAGTCACCTGCTAATTCAACAGGATAGTATTTAGCAATATCCCTTCATCCTTCTTCATAAAGAACTTTTTGATAAAAGGCTCTTAGTTCATGATAGAACTTAGGATTAACTGATCATCAATAATAATCAAAATCAGGATCTAAAAATCATCCTAAACAGTATCAATCAAAGTTGTTTACATTTAAATGAGTAAATTTAAATTCTGAGTTAACAACTCAATTAATTGCTCAACTTGATGGAAGAGTTACAGATTTATCATAAAAAGTTAAATCTGTAATTGAAACATCTAGTGTAAAAGAATCAGTGATAGTGTCATTATAGAAAGCACTATTAACTCAAGAGTGATTAGCTTTAGGAGTGGCTTTCATTTTAAATGTTTTTTGTTTTATGTCTGCAGAGTTTTCAACATATGACAATTCTACATTTTTATAACTATAATCTGATGAATTAATAGCTGAAAAATCACTTAATTTGTAATTTTTAAAATAATTTATAAATCATTTATTTAAATCTTCATTTGTACTATTTGTTTTAATAGTTGAATCATAAATTGTTAAATTAAAAGCATTGTTTCTTGGTTTTATTGGAACTGTTGCATCTGGAATTGATGCATTTTTATCCATTCTTACTTTTATTATTTTTTGTGTTTTATCATTTGTATTTTCTCAAGTTGCTTTTTCTGTTGGAATAACACTAATTTCAAAAGTTTTTTTAGAGTAATCTATTGAATTTGGAACATAAGAAACATACACATGAGAATACTGATCAGAATTTTCAAAATTTTTATGAAAATAATAGTAGTCATTAATAATGTTAGTTTCAGATATGTTAGTTAGATAGTTATTTAAGTTTGTGTTATTAAGTGAAGATAATGCAATTTGAAGTGTAAAAATATCTTCATCTGGAGCAGTTGCATAAGTTGGAGCTGGTGGATCAACTGGTGTATCTGGTGTATCTGGTTGATTTGGATCATTTTGATCACCTGGATTATCTGGTTGATTTGGATCAACTTGTTCTCCTGGATTATCTGGTTGATTTGGATTATTAGGGTCAGCAGGGTCTGTTGTAGCATTAACAACAGATGATTGAGTACTAGTAACAGATGCAATTGTTGGGGCAACACCAGCAACAACAGCAGCAGTACCAATACCTGCAGTTATTAAAATT
>CAMWHH010000078.1 GCA_947174035.1 uncultured Mycoplasma sp.
CTATTTAACTATTATTTAATAACTAGTTTTTTAAAATAATTTTCTACTAATTTTAAATATCACTAATTAGATGTATTTTTATTTCAAATTTTTATTTTTATCAGCAGTAAAAAGATAAAATTAATAAAGTATTTATTTTTTCATACTTTAGAAAGGGATTATATGGAACAAGAAAATACAAAAGCAGAAAAGTCATTACTGAAAAAAGTTAAAATAAAAAATCCTGTTAAATCTAAACTACTTCAAGACTTTAAAGCTTTTATTACTAAAGGTAATTTAATTGATTTAGCAGTAGCTGTTATTATTGGTGCAGCATTCTCAGCAATAGTAACAAGTTTAGTAAATGATATCATCATGCCTTTAATTAGTGCTGCTGTTGGAAAAAGTTTAAGTGATTTAATTTGAGTTGCAAATGGAGATGAACCATATATAGGTGGTGAAGTTAATCCAACTGCAATCATATTAAGATATGGAAATTTCATTCAAGTTGTAATTAACTTTTTCATTATTGCTATTATTTTATTTTTCATTGTAAAAGCATACATGTCTTTAATAAACTCTTATAAAAATAAGTATTGTGGATATACTGCTAAAGAATATCTTCAATTTATTAAAGAAGGTAAAAAAAGAAAAGAAATAAAATTAATGGCTTTACAAAGAGATGAAGAAAAGAAAGCAAAAGAAGAACTTGAAAAGGCTGAAAAAGCAAAAGATTCAGTTGAAAATATTTTAAAAGATATTAGAAAAATATTGGAAAATCAAACACAATCAACTAAAAAGAATTCTCCTTACAAATCTAAACTTGATGACATCATAAACAAATAAAAAAGTGGTTACTACCACTTTTTTATTTGCCCCAAATTTTAAATCTTTTTCTTATTTTCAATAGAATGTTTTAAAGACTCTCAATCAATATATTCAATTGATGCATTCATAGGAATTCCCATTGCAAGTCGATAAAGTTCAATGTTATATTTTTTTTCTTTAATAAAATTTTTAATATAAGAACTTGTTAATTCTCCATTAATTGTCATATTAGTACAAATTAAAATTTCTTTTGTATGAAATTTATTTATCATTGTTTCCAATTTTTCAAAATTTAGTTTTTTAACTGAACTTAAATCTTTATGATTAATTTCACTATTTAAAACAAAGTATAGTCCTGAAAAACTATTTGACTGTTCTATTTTTTCAAGATCTTCTAAATATGAAACAATACATAATTTTTTACTATCCCTAGAACTACTATTACAAATTTCACAATACAAAGAATTAGAAGTTAAATTATTGCAGTTCATGCAAAATTTAATATTAGATTTTAAAGATACTAATCGATCTAAAAAAGTATTATAAAATTTTTCATCATTTTCTAAAAAAAAGTATGCAATCTTATTAGCACTTTTAGTTGAAATAGATGGTAGACTTTTTAAAGCTTCAACAAAATATTCAAACTCTTTAGGTTTCATATTTAAAATGGCATTGAACCTTTTGTAATTTTTTCTTTTTCTTCAGTCACAGCACTAATTGCTTCATTAAGTGCTTCAGCTATCATTTCTTCAAGCATTGTTTTATCTTCTGGATCAATCAATTCTTTATTAATATCCATTTTAATAATTTCTAAGTTGCCCTTAATTTGAATAGTAATTGATTTTTGATAAACAAATTCAAATTCTTCAGCTTCAAATTCTTTAATTTTTTTTTCTAATTTGTTTTGCATTGCTTTTGCTTGTTGCAACATTTTTTGCATGTTCATAATTTACTCCTATTCTTCATCATCAATAATTAAATCATTTAATAAAGTTTCTGCTAATTCTTTAGCAGAAGGTTTAGCTTTAATTTTATTTTTTAAAAATTCTATATCAATATCTTTAACTTTTGTGCTATTTAATTTTTCTTGTCTAATTTTATTGCCAATTTCAATTGCTTGTTGTTTGTTAACTGCAATTACATAATAAATTTTATTTAATTGTTTTTTAATGTATTCTAGAAATTCAACTGAGCGGTTAACAGTATTAATGTTTTCAATTGCAATTTCATCTTCAGAAAGAAAAACTATTCCATTTTCTGAAGTAATTAAAATTTTATCCATATCTCTAATTAAAAAATCAAATCTATTAATTGGTGTTGATGATTTAATTTTTTGAAAAAAATCAGTAACATTTGTTTCAAATTTATTGTTAGTATTAACAGCTATTTTTAAAAAAACATCTACTAGTTCTTCTTTAGATAAAACTTGAAATTCATCAGTATTAATATTTTGGTTTGTTTCTGTTTTCTGCTTTGTTATTTCTTGATCTTTTTCAATTTCTTTTTCAACTTTTATATCTTGTTTATCTTTTTCTTGAGTTTTTTCTTCACTAAATTCTTTTACATTAGTTAAAGATTCAACCGGTTCTTCAACAACTTCTTCAATATCATTAAAAGAAAACAAGTTAAAAGTATCAGTTTCTTTTTTAGAATTTTTTTTCTTTTTACTTTTTTTGTTTTCAGTTGGTTTTTCTTCTTCTTTTATTTCTTTCAAATCAACTGCATCTATATTTTCTTTAACTATTTCATTATTGACTTTCTTAGATTTTTTATAAGCTATATTAAATTCATCTCTAATATCTTCTTTTTCTAAATCAAGATGTTTAAGTTTAATAAACTCATTTACGTAACTATCAACAATATTTATTTTTTTATCTTGTTTTTCTCCTTTTTCTTCTTTACTTACAATATTTTCAACTTTTAAATTATTGTTAGCAATTGAAACAGTTCTCATTCCAATTTCTGATAGTTTTACTTGTTTAAAATTAGATTCATCAAATTCATCTGTGATGGTAGGTTTTGAACTTGGTTCATCATCAAAAAAAAGAGTTTCTTTATTTTCAGATTTTTTTTCTTTTTTAATTGGTTTTTCTTCAATTGAATTATTTTTTCCTACTTCTTTTAAGTGAGTATTATCAACTGAAATTATTTTTTTAGGAGCTGGCTTAACTGATTCAATGATTTCTTCTTTTGAAATTTCATTTTTATCAACATAACTACTATTTGTTAAGTTAATATCATAATCAAATTCAAAAAGTTTTGATGATTCAAAACAGCTTAATTGAAAGAAAAATTTAGGATTTGGAGCAAACTTAATTTTTGACAAATTTTCTTGTCAAACTTCTAAACACTTAATAATAAATTTAGGTTGAAGTTCTAAAAAATTAATTTTATCAGCTGGCAAAAATTTTAATAGTTTAACATTTTTAGTTCTTTCATAAATTAATTTGTCATACAAAATATTAATTAAATCAATTGCAAGTTGATAAAAATCAATCCCTAAAATTTCATAGTCATCAATTTTTTTAATAACTTGTTCTACATTGCTGTTTCAAATGAATTTTAGTAGGTTTAGTTTTTCACCAACATCTAATAAACCAAAAACATCATAAATATCTTTAATATCAATGTTAGAGTTTGTGTAAGTATCTAACTGATCTAATAATGAACATGCATCTCTTAAAGAACCATCAGATAATTCACTAATTTTATTTAAAGCTAAATCGCTAATTTTTATTTTTTCTTTTTTAGCAATATCTAATAGGTGTTTTTTTAATTCTTCATTATTAAGCTTTAAAAAATTATATCTTTGACATCTAGAAATAATAGTTGGTGGAAACTTGTGCGGTTCAGTTGTTGCAAAAATAAAAACTAAATATTTAGGTGGTTCTTCGATTAATTTTAAAAATGCATTTCATGCAGCATTAGAAAGCATGTGAGCTTCGTCAATTATATAAACTTTATATTTCAAAATGTTTGGTAAATAGCCAATTGTATCAATTATGTTTCTAACTTCACCAACACCATTATTTGATGCTGCATCTAGTTCAACTATATCAACTGCTTTATTTTCATTAATTAATTTACAATTCTCACACTTGTTACAGCAATCACCATCTTTTGGTTGTAAACAATTTAATGCTTTAGAAAAGATTTTAGCAATTGATGTTTTCCCAACACCTTTTGGACCAGAAAAGATGTAAGCATGAGTATGCTTATTATTTTTTATTGTATTTAATAATGTTTTTACTATGTAGTTTTGTCCAACAATTTCATTAAAACAAGTAGGACGATACTTACGATAAAATGCTATTTTTTGATTCATATAATAATTC
>CAMWHH010000079.1 GCA_947174035.1 uncultured Mycoplasma sp.
AAACTAGAGTTATTAATATAAATTGAAAAGTTTCATAATGAACACTTAGTGCTGCTAGGTGTTTTTTTCTTGTCTTTTTTTACAAAATATATATAAAATATTTAAGAATAAAATTTGGATTTTGTTATTTTCATGAAAGTAAATAAATTGATAATTTTTGGTGGTAGCTTTGATCCTATCCACAATGGGCATTTAAAAATTGCAAAAAAAGCTTTTAAAAAAATAAAAGCAGATAAACTTTTTTTTGTTCCTTGTAATCAACATCCTGATGCAAAAAATATTTCTGCTTCAAATTCTGAAAGACTAGCAATGCTAAATTTAGCAATTCAAAATATTCCAGAATTTGAAATTTGTGAATTTGAATTGAATAATAACGAACCTTCTTACACAATTAATACGATTAGATATTTTAAGCAAAATTATACTAATTATGAACTGTATTTACTAATTGGATATGACCAACTAGTTCATTTTAAAGAATGACAAAATTATCAAGAAATTTTAGAAAACGCAAAAGTTATTTGTCATGTTAGAAAAATTGACAAATCGTTAATAAAACAGAATGTTGATTTTCCATACATTAAAGTTGGTTTTAAAAATATTAATGCAGCATCTAGTCAATTAAAAACTAAACCTAAAAAAGCTTTTTTAAATCCAAAAGTATTAAATTACATTAATGAAAATGCAATTTATGTTGAAGACCGTGAAAAATTGGTTTTAACAGAATATCGTTTAAATCATTGTAAAGTTGTTGCAAATATAGCAAAGGATTTAGCTTTATCACATAAACTGTATCCAATTGTAAAAAAAGCATATGTTGCAGGTTGATACCATGATTATGCAAAAGATATGCCAAAAGAAAAGTTAGAAGAAATAGCTAAAAAAATTAAAATAAAAGATTATGTTTCTTGAAAAGTACTGCATGGCCATGTTGCTGCATACATAATGGAAAAAGATTTTTTTATGGATGATTATCAAGTTTTAACAGCAATTAGAAGTCATACTTTGCCTTTTGATTTTTCTTCACTTTCTAAAATTGTTTATATTGCTGATAAACTAGCGCCAAGAGATGATGAAGCAAATCAACTAAGAAAAGAATGAGCTAAACTTGCTTTTAAAGATTTAAATTTATGTTTTGAAACAATTAAAAATTTTTATGATGACTTTTACGATAGAAAAGCAAAAGAAAAATTGGAGTCATAATGATTGGTTTTATTTTTGCAATGGAAAGTGAAATAACTGCAGTTAAAGACATTAATAAAGATATTAAGGTTTACCAAACTGATTTTTTTAAATATTACTTATTTTCACAAAATAATCAAGATTTTGTTTTTGTGTTTAGTGGAATAGGTAAAGCTAATGCAGCAGCTGCAACTTTAGAAATTATTAAAACTTTTTCTTTAAAAAAAATTATTAACATTGGAATTTGTGGAACAAATAAAAATCATTTGAAGTCAAATGATATTTTAATATTAAGTAGAAATTATTATTTAGATGTTGATGCAACTTTTTTTGATTATGAATATGGACAAATTCCAAAAGAAAAACCATATTTTGAAAATAATAATGAACTAACAAATTCAATAAAATCTATTTTTGATGAATTAAAAATAGATTTTATTGAGTGTTATGGGGCTACTGCTGATAGTTTTATCAACATTAATAACTACAATCAATATAATAAAAATTTGTTTGATCTTGTAAGTTGTTTAGATATGGAAGCAACAGCAATCAAACAAATTGCTAGTAAAACTAATGTTCAAACATGTTTTATTAAAATTATTTCAGATAATGTTTTAGTTCCTAAAAATGGTTATGAAGAAAGTAAAAAAAATTGACCTTTGATTGTGACTAAAATTATTGGAATTTTAACTGATAAAATAAAAGAATAAAAATAAAATGATATTTTAATTTATCATTTATTATTTTTGTATACTTAATAAATATTATGAAACCTAGTAAACTTTTTAATTTTGAAAATAATTTAGAAAATGATGAAGATATCAAAAAATATGGTCACCATTTTTTAGAATAACAAAGTTTGAATTATTTTGAATTTAAAAACTCAACTACAAAAGAATTTTGTGAAAAATTAATAACATTAAAAATCAAATTAACTTTTTTGCTTAAAGTTAGTCTGTTTTTATTAACTATTGTTATTTTAATGATTCTTTTATTTTGCTTGCTTGATGCTAGTTTTATCAAAGATAATAATGGTTTATTGATTTCAGCTTGTTGTTTTGCAGCAGTTACTTTATTATTACTTTTTTGCCTTTTTTATTTAGCAACCAAATCATTTTTACTTTTACAAAAGATTTTACTTTTTGATGAAAGCTCTAATTTTTTGAAATTAAAGTCAATTAAAGTTATTTTGCTTGTGTTTTTTTGTTCATTAGCTAATTTAATTATTTTTTGTTCAGTAAGTTTTTTATTATCGCTATTGTTTTTGAAACAAATTATGAATAATTTGTCTAAAAATTATGAAATTCTACACATAACAAAGAAAAAAATGTAAGTTAAAACAAAAAAATATTTAATAAAAAAATTGTTTGGTATAATATTTTCTGTATAAAGAAAGTAGTTTATCACTCACCTGATTTCTTATTTATTTAATAAAGATTGATGTATTTTTGCTTTTGAATAAGCAAATGATAGAAATGGGTTAATGGCTTTTATAACTTTTTAACAAGTTTTAACTTGTGATATTAATTGCTGTTAAGGTAAACACACTTTTCTAATTTAATAAAGAAAGAGTGTGTTTTTCTTTATACAAAAAATTTTAAGGAAATTTATGAAAAATAGATTTGTTTTAAATGAACAAATAAGAGAAAATAGATTGTTAGTAATAGATTCTGATGGATCTAATCTTGGTCAAATGACAAAACAAGAAGCATTAGAATTAGCACAAAAACAAGGACTTGATTTAGTTCTTTTTTCTACAGGTGACAAACCAATTGCAAAAATAATAGATTATGGAAAGTTTGTTTACGAAAATAAAAAAAAGAATAAAGAAAACAAAAAAAATCAAGTAAAAGTAAAAAATAAAGAAATTAAAGTAAAACCAGCTATTGGTATTCATGATTTAGAAGTTCGTGTTAAGAATGCTAAAGAATGATTGAATAGTGGGTATAGAATTCGTTTTGTTATACTAACTTATGGAAGAATTGCAACAAAAGTTGACTTAGTTTATGAACTTTATGAAAAGTTTATTGCAATGGTTGGTGATTGTGCAACAATCCAACAACCATTAAAAAAAGTTAGTAATGTTCAATATGAATCATTTTTAATTCCAGCAAAAAAATAGATTTATTTAGAAGGATTTTATTATTATGAAAGTTAAACATAAAACAAAAAAATCTGTTTCAAAAAGAGTGATTGTAACAGGATCTGGAAAATTAAAAAGAAAACAAGCATACAGATCACACCTAGCTCATAATAAAACAACTAAACAAAAAAGACATTCTAGAAAAGACAGCATCATTACTGGTGTTGATTCACAAAGATACAAACACTTAATTAATAACTAATTGATTTAATTATTTGATATTTTAAAGGAGAATAAACATGAGAGTTAAGACTGGTCCAACTACTAGAAGAAGAAGAAAAAGATGGTTGAAAAAAGCTGAAGGTGCTTGAGGAATTAATAGTACCTCTTATAGAAATGCTAAACAAACAGTAATGAAAGCATCAAAATATGCTTACAGAGATCGTAAAAATAAAAAAAGAGATTTTAGAAAATTATGAATTGCTAGAATTAATGCAGCAGTAAGAAAAGAAAACTATACTTATTCATCTTTTATGAATAAGTTAAAACAAAAAAATATTGCAGTAAATCGTAAAATGTTATCAGAATTAGCGATTCACAATCCTGAAGAATTTAAAAAATTTGTTCATTCAGTTATGTTGAAATAAACCAATAAAAGATGCTATAAAATCTGGCATCTTTTTTTGTCTTAATTTGACTTATTAAATATTTATTATTACTATTAATATAGT
>CAMWHH010000080.1 GCA_947174035.1 uncultured Mycoplasma sp.
TTAATAATTTTTTGAATTGCAGAAGATAAAAGTCTTGGATAAGTTGTAAGTTTGCCAAGTACAATTGAAAAATCTATAGCTCCCTTTTGTAATTTTTTATCAGCGATAACTAATAAATAATTTGAAAATTCTTCAAATTCTGAGAACTCTTTTGATGATAATTCAGACTCAAAATTTTTTATATCTTTTTCTACAATTTTTCATTCATCAAAGGATTCTTTTGTATAGTATGTCGCAATTCCAGCTTGTACAGATGCAGCAACAGCAAAAGGTACATTAGCACCAAACATCCATCAAGCAGCTCAATAAAATACAGCTATCGCTCAAGAAGCAGCAGTTAAAACTGCAGATGCTATTGAGACACCATAAACTTTGTCTCTATAAACTTTTAATCTATCTAGAAGCATTCTTGATTTTTTAGCAAAAGCTAAATTATCTGCAGTTATTGTTATTTTCTCATTTGTTGAATCATCATAAATTGTTATGTCAGTTAATTTTGATTCAGTAGTATTTGAATTATAAGATTTCACCAGATTAAAATCATTGTTTTCTAATCCATCAACATTTACATTCATTGAATCAGATATTTTTTCTAAAATATTTTCATACTCTGAAGAATTCTTATTTTTATAATCTTCTAAATTTTTATTTATTTCTTCTATTTGTGTTTTGCCACTTAAAATATTTTCAGTTATTTCACTAAATTTTTCTATATTATTATTAATTTCTTCAAATACATCTTTACCACCAAAAGGATTAGTTGCATTATTGTTAGTAATATTTGAATTTCTAGTAATGCTCATATTGCTATAAATTTCACTATCAGCATTTTTTACTTCTTTTAAAACATCACTTAATGAAATATTTCTAAAAAAATCTACTTGATCATTTTTTGAAATAGTTTTATTATTCAAAAAAAGTTTACTTTCTAAATTACTAATTTTTTGTGAATTATCAATTAAATGAGTGTTTTTTTGACTAGATGTTGAAATTATAGGAATAGTACATACACCAATTGATGTTGTTGTTAAACAAGTTCATAAAAATATTTTTTTTCATTTTTTCTTCATAAAATCTCCATGTAAAAACATATTTTTATGCTTTAATTCTATAAAAATTTAAAGATTTAAAAAATCTAATTTTTTAATCTTTGGAAATAAAAAATCCAAAAAAGAAAATAAAAAAAGTAAGAAACAAATGATTTCTTACTTTCACAATTTTTAATGAATAAATGTTGTTTAAAAACTACATCATTCCACCCATACCCATATTAGGCATTGATGGTACTTCTTCATCTTTTTCATTTTCATTTTTTGCTTCATAAATAACAGCTTCTGTAGTCAATAGCATACTTGAAACTGAAACGGCATTTTGTAAAGCAATTCTAGTTACTTTAACTGGATCAATAATACCAGCTTGGAACATATCAACATACTTTCCAGTTGCTGCATTAAATCCTAAATTTGGATTAGGTGCTTTTAAAATTTCATTAATCACAACACCTTTATCATATCCCGCATTTAAAACAATTTGTGCAATTGGTGACATAATTGCTGACATTACAATTGAATAACCTATTTTTTCATCACCAACTAAGTTTAAGTTGTTAATTGTATTATTTATTTTTTTAGATACATGAACAAGTGCTGCACCACCACCAATTACAATTCCTTCTTCAATTGCAGCTTTTGTAGCTGATAAAGCATCATCAACACGATCTTTCTTTTCTTTTAGTTCAACTTCTGAAACTGCACCAACTTTAATAACTGCTACACCTTTGTTAAGTTTAGCAAGTCTATTTCTTAAACTATCTTTGTCATAATCACTAGTTGATAATTCAATTTCTTTTTTTATTTTTGCAATTCTTTCTTTAATACTAGATTCAGATCCTTTACCTTTAACAATTGTTGAATTGTCTTTGTCAATTACAACACTTTCAGCTTGACCTAAACTTTCTAGTGTTAATCCTTCAAAATTAATACCTAAATCATCAGTTACATAAACACCACCTGTAAGAATTGAAATATCTTCAAGAACTTGTTTACGCTTGTCACCAAATTCTGGTGCTTTTACTGCAACCACATTGAAAACACCTCTCATCTTATTAACAACTAGTGTTGTCAATGCTTCACCTTCAATATCATCAGCAATAATTAATAAAGGTCTTCCAGATTTCATAATTTCTTCTAAAATAGGTAGAATATCTTTAATTGATGCAATCTTTTTATCAGTAATTAAAATATAAGGATTTTCTAATTTTGAAATCATTTTATTTGTGTCAGTTACAAAATATGGTGAAATGTACCCTCTATCAAATTGCATACCTTCTACAACTGTTAATTCATCATTAATTCCTTTAGCTTCTTCAACAGTAATTACACCATCACTACCAACTTTTTCCATGGCATTAGCAATTAACTCTCCAATTTTTCTATCAGAGTTTGCTGAAATTGTAGCCACTTGAATGATTTCATCTTTTCTTGCAATTTTTTTGCTTGATTTATTTAATTCATTGATAATTGCATTAACAGTTTTATCCATTCCTCTTTTAATTTCTATAGGATTAGCACCAGAAATTACATTTCTTAATCCTTCTTTAAAAACTCCATAAGCTAAAACTGTAGCAGTTGTTGTACCATCACCTGCTTCATCAGCAGTTTTAGAAGCAACATCTTTTACAAGTTGAGCACCCATATTTTCAATCGGATTAACCAAATCAACTTCTTTTGCAACAGAAACACCATCTTTTGTAATTATTGGAGCACCATATGATCTTTGAATTAAAACATTTCTTCCTCTTGGTCCCATAGTTACTTTAACAGCATCAAATAATTGTTGTACACCACTAAACAACTTATTTCTTGCTATATCTGAATATTTAATTTCTTTTCCAGCCATAATTTTTATTCTCCTTAAATTTATTCTTTAATTATTCCTAAAATATCAACAATTTCAACAACTAATAACTCTTGTCCATCTAATTTAATTTCATTAGCTTTGTATTCTTTGAAATAAACTTTTGTTCCAACAGTTAATTCAGGTGAATCTAATTCTTTACTAACAGCTTTAATTACACCATAAGAAGGTTTTTCATTAACAGATGAACCTGTTAATAAAATTCCTGTTTTAGTTTTTGTTTCTTTTTCTTCTCTTTTTAAAAGAACTCTTTTCCCTAAAGGTTTAAATTCCATAAGTACCTCTAAAATTTAAAAATTATCACTTAAGTATTATAACTGCTAATTGAAAAAAATAAAATTTTCTTTTGATAATTAATTTAATAAAAGCTAAAAAAAATAATAAATTTTTACTGTTTAATTTTGAAAGAAAAAAAATATATTAAAATTTTTTAGGTTGGTACAAAACAAAACGAGGTAATTATGAACAACAACATTAAAATTAATGTTCTTGATTTAGGTGATTTTTACAGAGTTGATGTGAAAGAAAATAAAGAAACTACTATTTCTACCGGAATGCTAATTGGAATAATTTTAGGATTCATATTTTTTGTTGTAGTTGGTGTTATTCTATTAGTAATTTGAGTAACAGGTTTAGATAAAAATTCAATAGATGTATCTTTTAATTTAAAAAAGAGTGACTGATTAAATCAATTAAATAAACAACTTCAACTTAATAATTTAGGAAGCAACACAGATTACATTAAACATGTAATTATCCAAAAAATCGAACTAATGAACTAATATCCTTAAAACAAATAAAAAGAAAGAGCTTTAAATGGTTCTTTCTTTTTATTTGTTTTATAACCTACCTATTGGTTCACTTTTCTAAATAGTGCTTCATTTCTTCTAAATCTTCCAAATTTACAGATGATTTAAAATTTGCTTTAACTTTATCTATATCGATTTTGCTCATTTTTTGTTGTTGTTTACTTTCAATGCTTCTATTAATTACAGACATCTTTAGTCTTTCACAAAAATAGTTAATATCTGCTCCATTACAATTGTTGGTAATTGAAGCAAGATAATCAAAATCTAT
>CAMWHH010000081.1 GCA_947174035.1 uncultured Mycoplasma sp.
ATTTTTTATACTAAACATTATCTTTCAATTGAATCATGCATAATAACTACAGTTCTTTTTATTTCTGGTAATGATTCATTAATTTCTTTAATAATTTCATGTTTGTTTTCGATTGCATTATCAATATTATCTACAACTTTAACAAATACACCATAATTTAAACCAAATCTTGTTTTATATTCTTTTTTATCTGTAATGAAAAATATCGGAGCAGCACATTTAATGTTAGATAATGCTTCAATTAATCTTGTGTTGTCACCAAAAACTACAATTGAAGAATAATGAAATCCATGGTTGTCAATAATTCTTTTTGGAGCCACAAGTTTAGCTACTTTAATTGCTAGTTTTCCTTCTTTCTCATCATAGAATGGTGTTTCTTTGAAATAAACATCTATTGCTCTTCCATAATCAAAAAAGTTTTCAGATGAAATATTAATTTTTTCCATTACTTTTACTGCATTTTCTGGATATAAACCATTAGCTGTTTCACCAGATAACATTGTACAATCAGTTCCTCTTTCAACCGCAAAGAAAACATCAGTAACTTCTGCTCTTGTTGGTTGAATTTTTGATTCAAGTGAATCTAACATTTGAGTGGCAACAATAACAGTTTTTCCTTTGTGTCTACAAGCTTTAATTATGTATTTTTCTAATGTTGGAACATCATAATATGGAACTTCTAATCCTAAATCCCCTCTTGCAACCATAACAGAATCAGATTCTTCAATTATTTCATCAAGTAATCTAACTCCTGCCATTGTTTCTATTTTTGAGATTATTTGAATGTGTTCACCACCATTTTCTTGTAAGATTTTTTTAATTTCTCTCACATCCCTTGGTGAATTAACAAAAGATGCTGCAATATAATCAAAATCATTTTTAATAGCAAAAATGATATCATTTTTATCTTTTTCTGACATAAATGGAATTGAATAATTTGCATTTGGTAAATTAATTCTTTTATTTTCTTTTACAGTTCAAGAGTTTCTTGAAATTGCTTCAATAATTCCACTTTCAACATTAACTGAATCTACAACTAAATCTAGTTTTCCATCATCAACAAAAATAGTATCTCCAACTTTAACATCTTTAGCCATATTGTATGTTCCTGTTGAATCAGTAACAGAAAAAGTTGTTCCTTCACCTTCAATTTTATTAATAGAGTGAATAGTAACTTTTGTATCTGATGGAATTTCTATTTCTTTGTTTTTTAATTTATTAACACGAATTTCTGGTCCTTTAGTATCAAGTATTGTAGAAATATTTAATTTTTTTTCAGCTGCTACTTCTCTAACTAATTTTAATCTAATTATTTGTTCTTCATAATCACCATGAGAAAAGTTAAATCTTACAACATTAACACCATAATCAAATAATTTTGCTAGTCTTTTTTTTGCTGCTTCAATGATATGTTTATTTTCTGGTTTTTCAAATTCTGCTAAAGAAAAAATTTTCCCAGTTACAGATGGACCTAAAGTAGCTATAATTTTTGTTTTTTTCATCATTTCCATATTGAATCAATCCTTTTAACTTTATAAATTTACTAAAATAAACTACTTAATATTATATATAAATAGTTTTCTAAAACAAAAAAAGGAAATTCAAATAATTCCCTTTTTTATTTACTTTGCTTTTCAATAGAAAGAATTTCGTCTTTTTTAAGTGGAGGTAAAGAAATTTTGATTTTGTCAGCTATATCTTCTGCTGTTAATTTCATTTTTTTACAAATACTTTCAAAACTACCAGAATGACCATAACGATTCACACCAATTCTAATTGCAGCAAATCTACTTCATGGTAAAGAAATACCAAATTCTAATGAAACTGTTCTGTTTACTCCTAAATTAGAACCCAAAACAGATTTTTCGTATTGATCTATTTGCTTTAAAAATAACTCAACACAAGGAATTGAAATAATATTTGTTTTTATATTATATTTATTACTTAAAATTTCATTAACTTCTAAAGCTAATGCAACCTCACTACCTGTTGCTAAAATGTTTGCAATTGCTTGTCTATCTGATTTTAGAACATAAGCACCTCTTGATAGTTTTGCTGGATTTCCTTCAGGTAAATTAAATTCTTGTCTTGATGTAATAATTGAAAAAACACTTTCAGTATTTGTTAAAGCATATTCAAAAGCTTTAATTGTTTCATCTAAATTACATGGTCTAATTAAAAAGTGATTTGGAATTAATCTTAACCCTCAAATTTGTTCAACAGCTTGATGAGTAGGACCATCTTCACCTACAGCAATAGAATCATGACTAAAAACAAAAACACCAGGATTTTTTGAAATAGCTGCTAATCTAATTGCATTTTTACAATAATCAGAAAAAGGTAAAAAAGTTGAACCAATTGCTTTTAATCCTGTTGAACAAATACCATTAATAATAGTGCCCATTGCAAATTCTCTAACACCTAAATTTATATTCATACCCAAACGGTTTTCACTTGAGTAAAAATCACCTTTAGAGTACATAATTTTTGTTGAACTTGATATATCTGGAGAAATTAAAGTTAATAAAGGATTGATTTCAGCTATTTTTGATAATACATAATTTGAAATATTTCTTGTTGAATCTTTTGTTTTTTGATAATCATTAAAAGCCTTTTTATCAAAAGAAATTTCTTTGTTTAAAACATTTTCTAAAACCTTATATTTATTTGAATCAGTTGATTTTATTTTTTTAACTTTTTCATCAAAAGTTTCTTTTGCTTTATTTCCTCTTTTTTTAAATTGTTCAAAATCTAAATAAGCATGTTTTGAAATTTCAAATTTTTCGTTGTGATAATTTAATTTATTTTTTAAATCTTGAATTTGTTCTTCAGACAATGGAGAACCATGAGCTTTGCAAGAATCTTCTACAACTGATGCAAAACCTATTTTTGTTTTTATTTCTATAATTGATGGTTTGTCTACTGATTTTTTTGCTTCTTCTATTGCATTACTAATTGCTTCAAAATCATTCCCATTTGTGACTTTTATATAATTTAAACCAAGTGATTCAAAATATTTTTTCTTATCTGTTATAGTGCTATCTGAAACTCTACCTTCTAATTGAACATCATTTGAATCATATAAAAAAATAAGTTTATTTAATTTGTATTTAGCTGCAACTGAAAAAGCTTCATATGAAACACCTTCTTCAAAACAACCATCCCCAAATAAACAATAAGTATAATAATTAACCAAATTATATTTTTTAAAAAATTGGTGTAATTTTGTTTCTGCGATTGCCATCCCTACAGCAACACCAATACCTTGACCTAGTGGTCCTGTAGTTGCATCAATTCCATCAATTAAAATATTTTCAGGGTGGCCTGCTGTTTTTGAATTAATTTTTCTAAAATTTTTTAAATCGCTAATAGAAATGTCATAACCTGCTAAATGCATAACTGAATATAAAAGCGCACTTCCATGACCAGCACTCATTACAAATCTATCTCTATTTAAAAATGATTTTTCAGGATTGGCAACAAAATGATTTTTAAATAATGCATATAAAATAGGAGCAGCACCTAAAACTATACCAGGGTGGCCTGAATTGGCTTCACTAATCATTTCACACCCAAGCACTCTAATAGTATCAATTGTTAAATTTGCAAAACGATTATTTTTATTATCTTTTTTTTCCATAATTTTTCCTTTAACTCTTTAAATATTTTATTCAGTAACTAAAACTGAATTAACTCCTTCTACTTCGTTTTTTAATATTGTTTCAAGACCTTCTTTATAAGTAACGTCAATTAAAGCACAACCAATACACTCTCCTAAAATTTTGACTGTTACTTCACCCTTTTTTTCATCAAAACTAACAAATTCTAGATCTCCACCATCTTGATTAATGTAGAACCTTATTGAATCAATCACATCTTTTATTTCTTCAATTATTTTATTTGTATTATCTTTATTATTCATAAGCAATTATATAATAGTATTAAAATATAAATAT
>CAMWHH010000082.1 GCA_947174035.1 uncultured Mycoplasma sp.
GTCTAAGTTTGGTAAACCACTTAATATGTATTCTCTAATTGGATCATCAGTTATTTCATCAATACCATCAAGTTCAATTTCTTCATCACTTGCTAAATCATTTTCAGGTTCAGCATTTAAAACTTCTTCTAAATTTTCAACTTTATTATCAAAATCTGCTTGTTCATCTGGCATTGCTACAAATTCATTTAAATTTGCATCTGCTGGAATATCTTCTAAGTAGAAAACTGGATTTTCAGTTTCAATTTGATGTTCTAGTTCTAATTCCATTTTTTCATCATCTGAGATTTTTGAATTATTATTAAGTATTTTTTCAAGTCTATCAACTTCATCATTTAATAACAATAAATCATTCATTTCTTCAACTGAAGCTTGATTTTCTAAACGGTACTGATCTTTTTTCTTTTTATGTTCACTATCTAAATCAAAATTATTTTTTAATATAAAAGGTGTTTTGTTAGCAAGATTGCCACCAAACAAAGTACCTGGTGTTCTTTTTGTAACATTTGGCAATTTGTAGAATGGTTTTATTGCACTTTCAATTTCTTCATCAGATAATTCTTTAAATTGTTCATAGTCAATGTTATTAATTTTATTTTTAGTAAATACAGATTGACGGTATTGTTCATAATCTGAATCTAGAGAAGATCCAAAAATAACAGATTTTTTAATTTCGTTTTCAATTTGTTCTTTTTCATTTTCATCTAACAGTTGAATAACATTTTCATCATATTGATCAATATTAACTTCATCACCAGCTTCTAAATTATTTTCTGGCTGTTCAATATTATTAATTTTTTGAATTTCTTGAGTTTCATCTGGTTTTTCAAGCTCTGAATCTGAGTCATTAGGAATACCCATTCCATCTAATACATTATCTAAATATTCACCCAAAGAAACAGATTGTTCGCCATCTTTAAAAGCAGGCATTTCTAAAATCTTATCAATGTCTTGTTCAGACATATCTGATTGATTTTCAACAGGTTTTATTTCTTCTTTTTCTTCTTCTTTTTTGTTTAATCCTAATAATTCAATTGCATCAATTTCTTCTTCTAAACGGTCTGTTTCAAGATTAAATACATTATCATCACTTTCAACATGGGGAGTTTGTTCAGGATCTAAATCAGTATTAGTTAATTCTCCTAGCGATTTTAAAATTAAATCAGATTTACTTTCTAAAACATTTGCAGAACTTGTTCCATTTTGCAATTCATAATCAGAAACATTTAAATCACTTTTATCAGGTTGTGGTGATTCGTATGAATCTTGTTGGTTGATGTTATCATCAACAGGATAATCTTCATGAGCAAAAAACTTTATGGTTGGTGTACTATTTGTTTCATATGCTGGTGGTTGCTGTTCATTAATAATCTCATTATCTTGATTGTCATCATTATTAAATTCATTTTTGTCATCAGCAACTTTAAGTCCCAGATCAAAACTCTTTTGTTGGTTGTCATAATCTTTTTTTTTGAAGTCTTCTGAATTAACTAATTCATCTAAAGCTTTTGTTAATTCAACACTTTCATTAGGAAGCGCTAAATAACATAGATTTGTAACTGTATCAAAAACGATTTCGTTTTTCATTTTTTCAAAAAGATTATTACCATCTTCAATATAGATGTTTAATGGACTTCTTTGTTCTAAAGATCTTAAATTAACCCCTTCTCTAAGTTTTGTCATTTTATCAATGTGTTTAGTTCATTTTTGATCCAAATTAACTAATAAAAGTTCATCAACTACATTTAATGCATTAATTTGAGAAAGAATATTATATTTAACTTCAATTACTTTTTTAATGATAGCAACAACTTTTTCAGCAGCTAACATCAAAGGCATACTTGCAAAAAGTGATGTATTAAAATAAGGGAATCTTAAAATCTTTTCATTTAAAAATTCAACAAGTTTATTTGCATCAACTAATGATGTATTATCAGCATTTTTGAAATTATTGATTTGAAAACCTACAAAATCATTAACCATGTTGTTAATAATTGCAAAATTGCTTGTTTTTAATAAAATTTGATCACGTTGTTTATAAATTAATTCTCTTTGTAATGATAAAACATGGTCATAATCCATTAGGTTTTTTCTAATATCAAAATTTAAACCTTCAACCTTTTTTTGAGTTGTGTCTAATAATTTAGAAAAGAAACCAAAATCATAATAATCATCTTCTAGTTTTTCAGAAGCTTTAGCAAAACGGTCTGTAGCAAATCTTTTGAATAAAGAATCTTCAAGTGAAGTAAAAAACCTTGATTCACCAGGGTCACCTTGTCTTCCTGTTCTACCTCTTAATTGGTTGTCAATTCTTCTAGATTCATGTCTTTCAGTCCCAATTACATATAAACCACCAAGTGCTCTAACTTCATCATCTACTTTAATGTCAGTTCCTCTACCTGCCATATTTGTTGAAATAGTAATTGCACCTTTTTCACCAGCATGTTTAATAATTTCTGCTTCTTTTGTATTATCCCTTGCATTTAAAACTTCATGGTCTATACCAAGTTCATTTAGTCTTTGGTGAATAATTTCTGAATCAGTAACAGATGCTGTACCAACAAGAATTGGTTGGCCTGTTTCATGTCTACTTACAATTTCAGCAACAACATGGTTTCATTTAACTTTTTTAGTACCAAAAATATAGTCTGGTTTATCAATTCTGATTACTGGTTTATTTGTTGGGATTCTTACAACAACCATATTATAGATTTTCAAAAACTCTTCAGCTTCAGTCATAGCAGTTCCACTAACCCCTGAAAGTTTTTCATACAATCTAAAAAAAGATTGGTAAGTAATTGTAGCCATTACCACATTTTCTGGTTCAATTTTTACTCTTTCTTTTGCTTGAATTGCTTGTTGTAATCCAGCATTATAACTTCTACCTTCCAAAACTCTTCCAGTAAATTGGTCAACTAAATAAATCTTGTCATCTTTTACAAGATATTCTTTTCCGTTAGCAAAAATATAATGTGCAACTAAAGCATTAGTAATTTTGTGAACAACTTCAGCATTTTCAACAGAATATAAATTATCTAGTTGAAAAAACTTTTCAGCTTTTTCAACACCACTATCAGTTAAAAAAATAGTATTAGACTCATCATCAATTTTGTAGTCATCTTTTGAAAGTTCACTAACAAAAGCATCAATTTCTACATATAGTGAAAAATCTTCTTTAGGTTGACCAGAGATAATCAAAGGTGTTCTAGCTTCATCAATTAAAACTGAGTCAGCTTCATCTACAATTACAAAGAAAAGTTCTCTTATTACCTTTTCTTCAATGCTTCTAACCATATTGTCTTTTAAATAGTCAAACCCTAATTCTGAGTTTGTTGTATAAGTAATGTCTTTTGCAAACATTTCTCTTTTAACTTCTTTTGATAATTTTGATGTGTTGTATCCAACAGTAATCCCTAATTTTTCAAAAGCTTTTTCAGCAAATTTAGCATCTCTTTCAACCAAGTATTCATTAACAGTAACAATGTGAACACCACGTTTTGTTAATGCATTTAAAAATGAAACCAATAGTAATGTTAAACTTTTACCTTCCCCTGTATACATTTCTGCAAAGTCACCACAGTGAACAATGTATGCACCCATCATTTGCACTTGGTAAGCTAACATTCCATATTCACGATAAATTATTTCTCTAGCAATTGAAAAAGCATCAACTACAATATCATCTAAAGTAAACTTATTTTTACTTAGACCATCAATTAAATAATCAGTTCTAATCTTTAAGTCTTCAATGCTTAAAGATTGGTACTCATCAAAATTATTTTCAACTTGTTGTGCTATTAGTTTTGCTTTTACAAGAATTTTTGATCTTTTCTTAATTTTTTTAATTTTACTAAATTTCATAAATTAACCTTTTAATAGAAAAAATTTGCCAGACACTTTATAAAACA
>CAMWHH010000083.1 GCA_947174035.1 uncultured Mycoplasma sp.
GGACAAAAAATTTATAACTGAACATTTTTTCTCTAAAAAAAATGATAGAAAAATAGAGAATTCTATTTTGGAATTTAATAATGTTTCAATGGAATATAAGAAAAAATCTAATATTTTTGCTTTAGATAATGCTTCTTTTGTGGTTAAAAAAGGAGATTTTCATGCATTTTTAGGTTCGAATGGTGCAGGAAAGTCAACTGCTATAAAAATTCTTGTGGGAATGAATAATGATTATAGTGGTGATGTATTAATTAATGGAATTAACACTAAACAAGGAAATGATTTAAGAAAAAAACTTTGCTATGTTCCAGATTCTTGTAAATTTCCAAATGAATTTACATTGGAAAAATTTTTATTAGAATGTGCATTATTAGTAAGAGAGGATAAAAGTAAAATTTTAGAAGAAATAGAGCTTATTTTAAAAAAATTTGATATGTACAAATATCGAAAAAAAATATCAAATAGGCTTTCTGCTGGTGAAAGACAAAAAGTTTCATTAATGCGAATTTTGATTGAAAAACCAGAAATTTTGGTACTAGATGAACCTTTTAGTAATTTAGATCCAAAATCAAGATTTGATTGAATGAATATTTTAAAAGAAGTAAATAGTTTTGGAACAACAATATTTTTGTCATCTCACATTATTAGTGATTTAGTTGGTTTTGTTAATTCTGGAACATTTATTGAACACGGGAAAATATTATTTAATGGTTATGTTGGTAAAGATGAATTAAAAGAAAAATATTTTAATTTCATATTAAAAGGAGAAAAAGGTTATGAATATGAAATTTAAATTTTTAAAAGAAAAACTAAAAGAAAAAATGAATTTTAAATTTAATTTAAATAATGATTTTAAAAAAGTTTTTTTATTTCATTGACACCAAATAATAAATAGCAAAACATTTATTATTTCGTTTGTTCTAGTGAATTTATTACCACTTTTAATATTATTACCATTAGTTTTAGCTACTGATTTTTATTCTTTAAGTTATTTATATTCATTAATAATTGTTTTTGCATCTGTATTTTTTAACTTCTTTTTTATTTATAAATTGTTTATCGTAAATTCTTCGAATTTTATTGATATTTTAATGATCTCCAAATCTATTAATAAAAAACAAATTTTTCTAGTAAGAATTTTCTATATTTTTATTTCCTTATTAATTTCAAGTTTTATTCAATCAATAATTTCCACCATTATTGTTGCACCTTCTGCATGAAATTTATTAACGCTAAACATCTGATTAATGACTTTTTTTGGACAAATTATTATAGGTTCTTTCTTTATTAGTATTTTTCTTTCTATTGGAGTTAAACTAAGTTCAGTTTTATTTGTTTCTTTAAATTCCTGTATAACTTTACTTTTTTTAATTACATCAATATTAGGTAATGCATTATTAGTAAACCCTATCCAAAATAATTCATTAACATATGATGTTAAAAATAATTACAACTATCAAGTAGTAAGTAACACAAATAATTCAAATGATAAAAGAATTGGAATTACAAGAAATTGAACTAGTCAAATTAATACTAATTCAGATTTAAAAAATTCTATTAATTTCTCTTATAGTGCTATTCAAGCCATGCCGGGACTATGAATAATGTCACCAATGCAATTAATTTTTGCAAATAACAATGTTTATGGGAATGACTATAATTTTTTAATAAATCATTCTCCAAATAATTATCAATTTTCAATGAATAAATTAATTTTAATAGATGACCAAAATAATACTGATTATTTTAAAGTTAGTAGTAAATATACAACCTATAGAGTTGGTGATACAAATCTTTTTGAATTAACAAATCATGAATTAGAACAAGAAATAACAAAAACCACTAAAAAAGTGTATGATGATTTTTCAATCCAAAATAAAGATATTAATGTTTTATCTTTATTAAGTGAAGAGTTAAATAGGAATGATTTGTGAAACTTATCACAAACAATTAATGACAATAAATCCTTATTATTAGCATTATTAGGATTAGATGTTAAATATAGTTCACTATATTATTTGTTTAGAGATTTTGATTATTTTTATCAAAATGTTCCCTATTTATTTGATTCAATATCAAGTTATACAAATAATGAATTTTCTCAAGTTACCAAATCTTTATGAACTTTAACACAAACAAAAAATAATTTATATAACTTAAATTATTTTGGAAATTATGAAGACATTGAACAAATTTACCCAAATTTATTATCAGAAAATGGTTTAGAAAAACCAAACAATAGTGATGTTGAATTTTTTAAAAATTATTTAATTAAATTTGACAATCAAAATAATTGCAAAGTTTTAAATAAAGATGGTGAATATATAGATTTTGATATTAAAAATCTAGATAACACAATATCGAATCAAAGTGATTGAAATAATTTTGTAGAAGCAAATTCTTTGAATTTAAATTCTTTAAAAAAATTATATTTAGATATTAGAAATAATACTAATTCTTTATATGATGTTTCATTCACTAAAAATTATCAACAATTAGATAAATTTTATTCACTGCTCAAAGTAGAACAAGTTTCTTGATTTGACATGAGTTGATTAATAACAACTTTGTTTATATTAATCCCAATTATTACAATACCTTTTACTGGTAAAAGTTTTATTAAAAAGAACATTAAATAAATTTATACATTAGGTAATTAAAAATGAAAACTTTAAGTAAAAAAATAAAAATAATTCTAACTGCAAGCTTAGCTTCAGTTGTTGGTGTGACTTCTATAATTACACCAATTGCTGTTAATTATTCATCACAAAATTCTATAAATAACCAAAATAAACAATATTCATTTAATGGTGAAAATTATAATAGTTTAGATGATGTGATGAAATATGTTGATGAAAATACTACAAAAAAGGAAGTTTTAACATCAACATCACAAATGTGATCAATGAATACAAATGGTAATAATAATTTTTATTATTCACCTACTCAAGTAACACAAGAAGCATTTAAAAACATTAAAGTTTATGATGGATATACATCAATGAAATATAATGATATTTTAGCTTCTAAAGGTGCTTTGAATGAAATAAGTAAAAAAACAATTAGTAAAATGGATTTACAACCAGTTGGTAGTGATGGTCCAGCTGATACTATAAAAGTTTATCAAGGTAAAAATGATTCAATTTTTACTGATGAAAATCAAGCTAAAAAAACTTTTTATTCAATTCATGAAGGTTATAACTTTGATGGAATTTATTTTAGAAATAAAACAGATTTAAGACAATATTTAGATCAAAGCAATAGAAATAGTAAAAAATCATCTGAATATTTTACTATTAAAAATATTAATGATACTAATGATGTATCTTTACCAATTAGTGCTTCATCTATTAGTCAATTAGATTTTAGTGACAATAGATATTTAGATAATGAAGACTATGTAAAGATTAGAAACTTTGTTCAAAATAGTGCAACTTCTTATATTAGTTTGAAAGATGGAATTAATGTTAAATACTTCAATTCTAATGATAATAACTTATTATCAGAAATTTTACCTTATATAAAAACTGAAGATTTAGAATATACAAAGGTATATTCATCTCAAGGTGAATCAACATATATTGTTGATGTTAGTAAAGAAGATTCACACGGAATTAGCGGACCCTATTTTTATTCAGGTGGAGGAAACATTTTATCTTCAAAAGATAAAGATCAATGAAGTAAATTCAACACTTTTGATGATTCTACAAATGCAGCTCCAATTGATGAAATAGTTTCCAGTTTTACAGATGTTTTATTAAATGAGTCACAAAATATTTCTGATGATTCTATTTACAAGTCACATGAAGATGAAATGATTTTCTATTTTTATGAAACTGGAAATTTAAATGATTCTTTATCAGGGGTTTCTTTAAATAATCAGTGATTTAATTTAATAACAATGGT
>CAMWHH010000084.1 GCA_947174035.1 uncultured Mycoplasma sp.
AAACAAAACATTGATGCAAAAAAAGAAAAACAATCTGATTCTACTTTTCAATATAAGTTTAAAAAAAATATTTCTGGTGAAACTACAAAATTATCAGATTTATTTTTTGAAATGAAAACAGCCAATGTAGAAGGAGAAATTTTTAAAATTGAATCCATTTTAACAAAAAATGGTTTTCAAATTTTTAAATTTTACATAACAGATTATACCGATTCTGTTTTATTGAAAGCATTATTTGGTAAAAAAATAAATCAAGAAGTTTTAGATAAATTAAAAGTCGGAACTTGAATAAGATCAAAAATAAGCATTCAAACTGATTTATATGAAAATAATGAAATTACTGGATTAATTGAAGAAATAAGTGTTATTGACAAACCTAAAAAATTTCAAAGATTTGATAATGAAAAAATAAAAAGAACTGAATTAATTAACCACACTAATATGACAGCTTTTGAAGGTCTTATTAATATCAAAGAAATTTTTAAGTTTTCTAAGGAAATGGGATACAAAGCTGTTGCTATTACTGACAAATTTAATTGTCAAAATTTTCCTGAATTCTATAATGAATCAAAAAAATATCCTGAAATAAAAACCATTTATGGTGTTCAAATGGATAAAACCACAAAAGATATGATGGTGGTTAAAAATCCAATTAGTACAAATTTAAATGAAGCTTGTTATGTTTTGTTTGATATTGAAACCACTGGTTTAAGTCCATATTATGACAAGATAATTGAATTTGGTGCAATTAAATATCATAGAGGTGTTATTGTTGATAGAATTCAATTTTTTATAGATCCAGAAGAAAAAATTAATGAAAAAATTTATTCGCTTACTAGAATATCAAACAATGAATTAGATGGTGCAATAAAAATTAAAGAGGCTCTGGTTAAAATAAAAGATTTTATTAAAGATAGTGTTTTGATTGCACATAATGGAATAAAATTCGATTTACCTTTTTTAAATTGTAAACTTGAACAATTAAATATGGATTTAATTACAAATACTATGATAGACACTTTGCAAATTTCTAGAGCAATTAATGAACAAATATCTGGACATTCACTTGGTATAATAGCTAGAAAATACAAAATTAGTTACAACGAACTTGAAGCTCACCGAGCTGATAAAGATGCTGAATATTTATTAGATGTTTGAAAAAAAATGCAAGAACTTCTTAGTTTCAAAGGCATCAACACAATTCAAGAGTTAAATGAAAAACTTCAAAATAGCTTTTTAAAATCTAGAAATAGAGGAAGTTTAATTACAGTTTATTGTAAATCACAAGAAGACATAAGAAAACTTTATGAATTAATATCAATTTCACTAACTGAAAATTATTTTGGTGGTCCAAAAGTTTATTTAGAAAATTTTTCAAAGTTTAAAAATGCTTTTTTAACTACAAATTCCGCCACAGAAGGTGATGTTTTTGAGGCTGCAATGAATTCTACAAATGAAGAGTTAGAAGAAATTATTAAAAATAATTATGATTTTATTACAGTTGCTTCTCCACTTTGTTTTTTACATGAAATTGAAAGAGAAGTTTATAAAAAGGAATGAATTGAAGATGCAATTAAAAGAATTATAAATATTGCAAAAAAATATAACAAAAAAGTTGTTGCAACTTCTGACACATATTATTTAAATGAATTTGATGAAATTTATTTTAGAGTTTATGTAAATGCAAAGATTATTGGTGGAAAAAGACATCGTTTATTTAAATATAATGATTCAAATTTAGTTCTACCAAAGTTTTATTTTCGAACAACTTTAGAATTAAAAAATGAGTTTGAATTTTTAAATGACAATAATTTGATTAATGAAATTGTTGTAGAAAATAGTAACTATATTGAAAGTTTGATTGAAAACAATATCAAACCAATTAAAGAAAATTTACATTCACCCCACATTGAAGGTGCTAGTACTAAATTAAAAAATTTAATTTATGAAAGAGCTTACCAATTTTTTGGTAAGGATATGAATGATTTGGTTAAAGCAAGAATTGATAGAGAAATTAGTTCTGTTATAGATAATGGATATTCAATGGTTTATTGATTTTCCCATCTATTAGTAAATCAATCAATTAAAGATGGTTATTTAGTTGGTTCAAGAGGTTCTGTTGGTTCTTCTGTTACTGCTTGATTAATAAACATAACTGAAGTTAACCCTTTAGAACCACACTATGTTTGCAAAAATTGTTATTATTTTGATTTTGTAAAAAATGCTGAAAGTGGTTTTGATTTACCAGAAATAAATTGTCCAAATTGTAATACTAAAATTTTTGGTAATGGTCACAATATTCCTTTTGAAACATTTATGGGTTTTAAAGGAGACAAAATTCCTGATATTGATTTGAATTTTTCTGCTTTATATCAAACAAAAGCACATGAATTTATTAAAAATATGTTTGGAAAAGAAAGGGTTTTTCGTGCCGGAACAATAAACACAATTGCTGAAAAGACTGCTTATGGTTATGTAAAAACATATTTTGAAGACATGAATAAAGAAAATGTTAGAAATGCTGAAATATTAAGAATTGCTAGAAAATGTGAAGATGTAAAAAGAACAACTGGACAGCATCCAGGTGGAATAGTTGTTATTCCACATGAAAATGATGTTTTTGATTTTACACCTTTTAATTATCCAGCTGATGATACTACCCAAGATTGATTTACAACTCACTTAGCATTTGAATCTTTACATGACTCTTTATTAAAATTTGATATTTTAGGACATGATAATCCAACAATTTTAAAGTTTTTATCTGAATGAACAAATGTTAATCCTGATAAAATACCAAATCATGATGATAAGGTTATGGATTTATTTAATAGTACAAATAGTTTAAATATTAAAAATCCTAATGTTAATAAAATTTTAAAAGTTGGTTCAAGTGGTATTCCTGAGTTTGGAACAAACTTTGTAAAAGAAATGCTTTTGATTACAAGACCAAAAAAGTTTTCAGATTTAATTAGAATTTCAGGACTTGCACATGGTACAAATGTTTGAAATGATAATGCTAAATATTTAATTGAAGAAAAAGGATTAAAAATTTCTGATGTAATTTCTTGTCGTGATGACATTATGTCATATTTAATTAATAAAGGAATTGAGTCTAGTGTAGCTTTTAAAATAATGGAAGATGTCAGAAAAGGTAAAGGACTAAAAGATGAGTATATAAAAGTTTTATCTGACAAAAAAATTCCTGATTGGTACATTGAATCATGTAATAAAATTTCTTACTTATTTCCAAAAGCTCATGCGACTGCTTATGTTATTATGGCTTGAAAAATAGCTTGATTTAAAATTCACTACCCACTTTATTTTTATGCTTCTTATTTTTCAATAAGAATTGATGTTTTTGATATTAAAACAATTTTAAGAGGACAAGATGAATTAATTGATAAAATAAACTCAACAAAAGAAAAATTACTTAATCCTAAAACAAAAGCTTTAGTAAAAAATAAAGAAATAGATTTAATTCCAATTTATGAATTGGCATTAGAATTATTAGCTAGAGGATTTGAATTCTCGCCAATTGATTTAAAAAAATCACAAGCTACAGACTTTTTAGTTGAAGGCAATAAATTAATTCCTCCTTTTTCTGCTATTGATGGATTAGGAGAAACTGTAGCTACTTCAATTGTTAAAGCAAGAGAAGAAAAAATGTTTACTTCAAAAGAAGATATTAAAAAAAGAACTAAAGTAACAACAGCACATTTAAAATCATTAATAGATTTAGAAATTATTTCTTCACTAGATGATGATGATCAAATTTCTTTATTTAGTTATGATTAAAAAAATAAGACTATTGGATAGTCTTATTT
>CAMWHH010000085.1 GCA_947174035.1 uncultured Mycoplasma sp.
ACTACCTTGTCAAATAAAAAATGGGAAAAATTCTCAAAAAAATTTTTTTTAATTTAAAAAAATATTGTTTTATATTTAATTTGAACTATTTTTGTTTGGATAAAAATAATGGAAATGCTTTGGGTTCTTATAATTATTCCTATAGTTTGTTTTGGGTTTTTAATATTTAAAGCAGTAAAAAAGCTCAATTTAATGATGAATTAAAAAATACTTTTGATAATTCAAAAACTTTAACAACTCAAGAATTTTTTAAACTTAGAGAAAAAGCTATTAAAATGGGTGGTCAAAGTAAGTATGATAGAAGTGGAGTTTATGTAATATTTAACAAAAACTCAAAAATGTATTATGTTGGTCAATCAATTAATTTAATTAAAAGAGTAAATAATCATTTCACTGGAAAAGGAAATGGAGATGTATATGCAGATTATAAATATGGAGCAGAATTTGAAATTACTTTAATTCCATGTTCTCATCAAGATTTAAATAAAGTGGAAAGACATTATATTGAAATTTTTAATGCTTATGGAAAAGGATACAATAAAAATAAAGGTAATTGATAAAAAAATTACTGTTGTTACAGTAATTTTTTTATATCGTCATAACTTAAATTAAGCATATTTAGTCTTTTGAAAAGTTGTTTATGATTACAATAAGAAATATTGAGTTTTTTACAAATAAAAATTCTAGAACTTTTAGAACTAAAATCTAATTCCAAATAACTTTTTCAATCAATAGAATTATTATTTTTTGAAAATTTAGTTATATTTTTAAAAGCATTTATAATACTTTCAACACTTGCTTCAGCAACACCTATTTTTTTACCTTTTTTAATATCCTTTTTTTCTATAAAACATTGTTTTGTATTTGGAATAATTTCAGTTAATTTTTTTCTAATTTTTTCACCTGGTCCATCAGGATCTAAAAAAAGAATAATTCCTTTCTTTTGAGAAACAGAAATTATTTCTTTTATTTTCTTTTCAGAAATGGATAGACCATTTGTTTCAATGGTATCTACAGTAAAAATACTTTTTAATTTACTTGTGTCAGATTTTCCTTCAACAATAACAACTTCATTAATAATTGGTTTTTCTATGTTTTGCTGCATACAATATCTCAATATTTTTTATAAATATCTGATACAGAATTATGATTAATTTGAGCTTCTAATATTTCAGCATAAAAAGGTGATAATTTAACTACTTTAATATGAGGGTGTTTAATTTTTAAATTTGATTCAATTGTATCAGCAATATAAAGTTCATTAATTAATCTGCTATCTAAAACTTTTTCAAATTTTTCTATAGCATTATTTGAGAAAACACCATGAGTGGCCATTACAAAAATTTTATTAGCACCTTTCTTTTTTAGTAATTCTATATTTTGTAAAATAGTTCCACCAGTATCAATCATGTCATCAATTAATAAACAGTCTTTATTTTCTACATCACCTAATACATTAGAAATTTCTACAACATTAGGTTTAGGTCTTCTTTTATCAACAATTGCTAAATTAACATTTAAAATTTCTGATATTTTTCTAACATTTTTTACTGCTCCATAATCTGGTGCTACCATAGTTAAATTTTCAATAACTCCAGGGTTATTTTTCCTAAATTCTCTAAACAACACACAAGAAGCAGTCATAGTGTCTACAGGAATGTTAAAAAAACCCTGTGTTTGCGCTGAATGTATATCTATTAAAATAATTTTTGTTGCTCCAGCATTTTCTAAAAAATTTGCAACTAATTTACATGTAATTGGTTCTCTTCCTTTTGCTTTTCTATCTTGTCTTGCATATCCATAATAAGGAATAATTACAGTAATAGAATTAGCTGATGCTCTTTTTAATGAATCAATAGCAATTAACAATTCCATTAAATTATCATTAACTGGATTGCTAGTTGACTGGAATAAAAAAACATCCATTCCTCTTACAGTATTATCTGATTTAACTAAAATTTCTCCATCTGCAAATTTACTTGTAGTAATTGATCCAAGTTGAATTCCTGTTTTTTCTGCAACTTCTTTTGCAAATTGATTTCCATTACTTAAACCAAAAATTATGCAATTATTAATATCACTAATCATAAAAAATCCATTTGTTTTATTATCTATAATCTAATCATATTATTTTTTTAAACTCATTATTAAACAAAAAACAAATTTAATTAGTACTAACTGATTTTTTTGCTAATTCATCAGCAATATTGTTATATTCTACATTATTGTGTGCTTTAACTTTTTGAAATAATAATTCGATTTTTTCTTTATTTTTTTCAATAAATTGTAAATACATTATAGAAATAGGAGATTTTGCTTCCCACTCCTTAGTAACTCATTTTTCAATACCAGCATAATCATAATAAATTCGTATTTTTTTCAAATTGTTTTTAATACAAAATTGTATAGCTTTGATTGTTCCAATAATTTCTCCTGCAATATTGAGATGAGATTTATAATTTTTGTATTCTGTTTCAGTAAGTTTGTTTGAAATAGTAATTCAATTTTTTGAATCAAAATCATTAATTATTAAAACCCCAAAACCAATTTTTTGATTTTTTTTGTTAAATGATCCATCCACAAAGATTGGAAATATTTTTTTTTGTAAATCTAATTTTACTAATTTTTTAACTTCACTATCATCTGTTAATTCATTTTTAAATTTTCTATTACTGTTTCCAAAATTAAGTAAAAATAGTTTAGCATCTTCTAAATTAAAAAAACTTTTGTAAACAGCATTTTTAAAACCACTTACACTTTCTTGACAATCTTTTCAATTTTCAAAAATACCGGTTTTTCTACCAACTGCAACAGAATAATATTTTTTGCTCATAAATAAAAAAATAACACATAAATTATTATGTATTATTTTTATATTAAAAACTCAAATTATTAAATTAATATTATTTAATTTAATGTTATTTTTTTAATTTTGCTAATTCCAAATCAAGAAAAATAGAAAATAGCATGAGCAGCTGGAAAAAATATTAATCACATACCAAGAATTACAGGTAAAGCTATTGTTAAATGATCTCTCACATTTGTAAAATCACCATAAACTGAATAATGGTTAATATTTCCATTGCTATCTTCGTAATCTAAAACAAATGGAATACTAATTAAATAAATTACATAAATTGTTGGATAAATCATTTGTTTAAGTAAAGAAATTCAAAAAACTTTAGGATATTGATTTTGATAAAAATAAAAGAAACAAAATCCAAACACAAAAAAACTAATCGGACATATTATGTGATATCAAGCATTTTCAAATATTTCAAAAAAATTACCCCTATAACCATATCCACCTAAACCCACTAAAATAACATTATATCCAATGAATGTAAAAAATATATAAACTAAATTACTAATTAATCATTGATTATTTTTTAAAAAACTATGGTTTCTAAAAAATAAATAAAATAGCATGTAAAGTCAAAGCAAAATATTGCTTTGATCTGTAAATTTATCAATAGTTTTTCATCCACCATATCCACCATTTGTAGAAAGTTCTACAGAAATATCTAGAATAAAGAAAACTACAGTTACTGAATACATTAAGAAAAAAGCAAAACCTAATCAATCTATTCATTTAAAAGATTTAAAAAGATTTAATAAATTTCATTTAGACTGTTCATTTTTTGTTTCTGCTAAATTAACATTCATAAAAAAATCTAATTCCTTTCTATAAAAAACATTTATAAAAATATTTTAAAATGATAACACAAATTAAGTTTTAAAAGATTTATGTTGATTTTTATTTGCTTTAAAGGTAATAAAAAAATTCCAAAATTAATTGGAATTTTTTCTCATTAATT
>CAMWHH010000086.1 GCA_947174035.1 uncultured Mycoplasma sp.
ATGAAATTAAAAAAAATTTAAATTTAAAATAAGTATTAATAAGCTCTTGCAAAATAAACAAGTTTTGGATTTTTATTATTAGTAAAAAAACATTTTTTTGAAATATCTTCTTTTTGATTAATATCAAAACATCTTGGTGTTGCTGTGGTAAGTTCTTTTAATTTTTTTTCATCCTCTTTTGATCCTGCTCAATAAGCTGAAATAATTTTTCCTTTTTCTAAAGCATTTTTAAAATCTTCTAAATTTTCTACAAAAACTATAGAATTTTCCAATCGATTTTTTGTCTTTGAAAAAAGGTTATTACTATATTCATTAACTATTTTTTCAATATAAGTTCGATTAAATTCAGATGCTTTAATACTTTCTTTAGTTTTTGTATCTCTTTTATAAATTGTTATAGAACCACTTTCATGCTCTTTTTTACCAATAATAATTTGAAAAGGAATCCCTTTAATTTCATTTTCTTGTAATTTTAATCCTAAAGATTTTTCTACAAAAAATGTTTCATATTTATATCCAAATAAATTTTTATAAATATTTTTTAAATAGTTTTTATTTTCAACATCATTACTACAAACAATTGCAAACTGAATTGGAGCAATTTTAAATGGTAAAACTAAACCATTATTATCTGAGTGACTCATAATAATTGCACCAATTATTCTGGTAGAAAGTCCAGCAGATGTTTGGTATAAATATTGGTAGTCATTATTCTTTGTTTGGTATTTAATGTCAAAACTTTTTGCAAAGTTTTGACCTAAATAATGTGATGTTGCTGATTGTAAAACTTGTCCATCTGGCATTAATGTTTCAATTGTAAAAGTATTTTCTGCACCGGCAAACTTTTCATTCTCAGTTTTTTGACCAAGTAAAGAATCAATTGATAAATAATCTTTAACAAACTCTTTATATTCATTAGCCATATTAATTGCAAAATTATAAGCATCTTTTTTTGTTTCAAAAACTGCATGTTGTTCCTGTCAAAAAAACTCTGATGTTCTTAAAAAAGGGCGAGTATTTTTTTCAACTCTAAATACATTTGCTCACTGATTTAAAATACATGGTAAATCATTATAAGAATTTACATTTTTTTTGAAATAATGACAAAAAGAAATTTCAGATGTTGGTCTAACAACAAGTTCATCTTCTATCTTTCTGTTTCCAAAATGAGAAATTTTAAAAAGTTCAGGGTTAAATCCCTCAACATGATTTTTCTCTTTTTGAAATTCTGAATATGGTATAAATAATGGAAAACAACATTCTTTAGTATTCATACGAACCAATACTTTATTAAACTCTTCTTGTATTCTTTTTCAAATAGCTCACCCATATGGTTTAAATACTATTGTTCCTTTAACCAATCCATAATCAATCAAATCTGCATTTTCAATAATTGATGTGTATCATTTTGAAAAATTTTCTTCCTGTTTTATTATTTTTGACATATTAATCTTTTACCTCACCAAAATTTGTAATAACTCATTGAACATCGTCATCATCATTACAACTGTCCAAAAAACGTTCTAATCTTGCATAATCTTCTTTGTTTAAATCTGTATAGTCAGTTGGAATGTATTTAATTTCACTTTCCAAAATATCTAGTTTCAATTCTTTAAGTTCATCTCTTAATTTATAAAAATATTTTGGCATTGTAATAATTTGAAAACAGTCTTCATGTTCATTTGTTTCTTGAATTGGTTCTTCATTATCTACTATTTCAAGTTTTTCTAAAGCAATTAAAATTTTTTCCATTAACTCATCTTCAGATAGATTATTTTTTGAAACAATAATTTCCCCTGCATGATTAAATGAATTTTTAACACTATTTGGTTTTGCTATTTCACCTTTTAGTTTAGAAAAATATCCTCTTAGAGAACTAATTGTTCGATTAACGTTATCAGATAAAGTTTTTACTATAATTCTTAGTCCACTTGGTCCATATCCTTCATATTCAGAATCAATTAGAGAAGAAGGGTCTTTCACTGAACCATTAATATTTTTTTCAATTGATTCTTTAGATAAATTATTTTGTAATGCTTTATCAATTGCTGCTTTTAACCTTGGATTAGCTTCAGGATTTGTTCCGCCAACTTTTGCAGCTGCTTTAATTTCTTTAGCTAATTTATTTCCAAGTTTTGCTTGCATTTGCTGTTTTTTATTGATACCAGATGCAATTAAATGTTTTCTTGGCATATCTTTAATATCCTCTTTCTTTTTTTAATTTTGTTTTTCTAGCACTTTCAATTTTATATTTTTTTAATCTTTGTTCATTCACCAATTCTTCAATTCTTTGTCTTTTTGCTTGTCTTTTAATTTCTTTGATTTGAATTTTTATTTTTTTCTTATAATTTGGTTTTACTTTCTTGCTAGATTTGTTTATAACATCCCTAATTTTTCGATCTACTTCTGTTTCTCTTTTGGGTTTTGGTTTAAGTTTATATTCGTAATCAACTAAATTTTTTTTATCATATTTTAAATGATTTCATTCAATTCCTTTTCTATCAAGTCTTTGAATTTGATAAATTGAATTTTTGTCATTAAAAACATAAGAATTACCTTTATAAAATTTTCTTCCACTTCTTCCAGCTCTATGGATGTATCATAAATCCTCTTTTGGTAAGTCATAAGAAATTATGTGACTTGCTCCCTCAATATCTACACCTCTTGATGCTAAATCTGAAGCAACTAAAAGATTAAAATTATTTTCTTTGATTTCTCTAAAAATATTTTTTCTTTCTCGATTGTCTAAATTACCATGCAATTTTAAAACTTTAAATTTATTATCATAAAGATAATCATAAATTTGATCAACTTCTTTTTTAGTGTTACAAAAAATTATTCCAAAGTAAGGATTTAATTTTTTGATAATATTTACAAGCATTTTCTTTTTATCTTCACTTTGATTGTAATGAATTACAAAATGCTTAATATTTTTATTGCTTCAAATATTTTTACTGTGATTGATAATTACAGAATTTTTAAAAAATTTTGAAATTTGTATAGAAAGTGACTCATGCAAAGTTGCTGATGTTGCTATTTTTTTAATGTCAGCAATATTTTTGATGTTACTAAAAGCTTGATTAACTAATCCAAAAAAACCTAAATCTAAAGTCATGTCTGCTTCATCTAAAACTAAAAATTTTAATGATTTTGTATAATTTTTAAATTTTGTTATTTCATTAAATTTATTTGGGGAACAAACTATAATTTGGTGTTTTGGTGATTTTGCTTCTAACTCAAAGTTTATCTTTGAAGCATTATTAACAATAGATAAATATGATAAATTATTTTCATTTTTTTTAAACTCCATAAGAATCTTAGTAATTTGTCTAATTAATTCCTTTGTTGGAACAACGATGATACATTGCAAATCAGTAATTTCTAAATTTATATTTTCTAATATTGGAATTAAATAACACAAAGTTTTTCCAGTTCCAGTTTCTGAAACAAGTACAACATTTTTATCTTTATTAACAACTGGAATAACTTCTTTTTGAAGATTATTCAGTTCTTTTATATTCAATTGTTCTACAAGAGTTTTACTAATATAGTTTTTAAATTCTTTCATAATTTACCCACTATAAAATAATAATTTATAAGTGCAATAATAAATAAAAATCTATTAGTGCATCACATACAAGGTGTACACAACTGTCAGAGTGCAGTGCTGAATTTTTTCTATATAATCATGTGTATGCAAAGGAACCACACTAGGAAAAATCAAGAAAAAATGTCCAGTGTTGTATGATACCTGTGAATTAAACACATA
>CAMWHH010000087.1 GCA_947174035.1 uncultured Mycoplasma sp.
CTTACTTATTATATTTTTTTCAAAAATGGACTCAAAAAAACTAGATCTAGACTATATAAATCGAAAAGAACATCTTGATGAATTAATTTCTTTTATGCCTTATCAAGATAAAGTGGAATGAGCAAAAACAAGGATAAAAGAATTTCTAAAATGATGTGAAGAAAATAAATTTGAAGAAGTTACAATTTCTTTTAGTGGTGGTAAAGATTCTACAGTACTATTAGATTTAGTTTTAAAAGTTCATAAAAAAATAAAAAGTAAAATCTATTTAATTCCAGCTTATGCAATTGAAATAACTTTTCCTTCAACTATAAAATTCATTAAAGACACTGTATTAAAATATCAAGAAAAACACAAATATTTAAAAAATCCTTTGTTTAAAAAACCGGTAATGGCCTGGAAAGAAATTTTATTAAAAAAGGGTTACCCCATTTTTTCTAAACAAGTTTCTGTTTTACTAAATAGATTAAAAAGATCTAAAACAAAAAACTCATTAACTAAAATGTGTTTTGGAATTGAACAAACTGCAAGATTTAAAATATCTTATAATCGTCTTTTTTTACTAGATTCAGAAATGACTTTTTACTTTGATGAAAATAATGAAAGAATAGATTATTTTTTTTCAGAAAAATGTTGTGATTTAGTCAAAGGTGGATTAAAACATGATAAACGACCAAGTTTTATTGGAACATTAGCTAATGAATCAACACTAAGAAGACAGTCTTGAATAGCAAATGGATGTAACATTTTAAGTAAAAAACATTCTATGTCTAGACCGCTTTCTTTATGAAATACTAATGATGTTTGAAAGTATATAAAAGAAAACAAATTAAAAATTAATGATGCTTATAATTACAACATTAGAAAAAACAATTTAGATGATTTAAGATTTACTAGACTTGGGTGTACATCTTGTCCTATGGGAAGTCATATAGAAGAAATCATTTCTAACAGATATTCTAAAGGTGATGATTTACCAAAAGAATATAAGTATTGAAACCGTTTTGAAAAATTAAATGACTATATGCCAAATTTATATGAAACACAAATTTGAAAAACAGGAATGTTTCACATCTTGTGTGATATGAATATAAAAATTAGAAATGATAAAAAATATATGGAATATTATTACAAGCGAAGAAAAGAAATTGAAAACTGATATAAAAATGTAAAAACAAACATTTTAAGAGTAATGATTCAAATTGAAATGAGTGATAATAATTCTACAAAATGAAAATATTCAATAGATGATTTTAAAAAGGCTTTAAAAAATTTTAAAATAGATCCAGTCATTTCAAATAATGAAATAAAATTATTAAGAGAACAAGAAAAAAACAAAAAAATGATGAGAAAAAGTTTGAATAATGAAAGCAAAAAAGAATAGTAAAGGTTTAAAATCAACCCCCCCCTATTATTTAAAAAAGATTGTAGTTATTTTGAATTTAAAATAGATATAAAAGCTTTTCTTGTTGAACTTAGAAAATTAATGAACAAAACAATAAATGATTTTGTTTGTGAATTGGGATGAAGCAATGAAAAATACTATTCAAAAATAGTAAATGGTTATCTTGATAGAAAAACTAGTGAAAGAATTTATAGTAATCCCACTGTAAACTATATTTTTGGTGGTATTAATCATGCAATTAATTATTATAATGATTGAAAATTACAAAAAGAAAACATTAAAAAATTAATTTTTGAATATTTTTTAATTAGTTTTTAATTTTTTTAATTAAATCTTTAACTAACAAATTTTTATATAAGTTTGTTATTTAATTTTTTTTATTTAACTAATAGATAAATAAATGAATAAAATAAATAATAAGTTAAATTAAAATTTATTGTTACTAAAGGATTTTTATGAACATTGCTTGAATAGGTACAGGAATAATGGGAAAAAGAATGATAAACCGATTAACAAAACAAGGTCACATTATTCATGCATTTAATAGAACATATGAAAAAATGGATGATTTAACCCACCCAAATATTTTTAAATTTAAATCAATTAAAAATGCTATTGAAAATACACATTTAATTATGACAATGGTTGGATATCCAGAGGATGTTGAGAAAGTTTATTTAGATAAAGAAGACGGTATTTTAAATTTTGCTAATTCTTCACAAATTTGCATAGATTTCACAACTTCTTCACCAAGTTTAGCTGTTAAAATAGCAAACAATGATAGAGGAATTGCTGTTTTAGATGCTCCAGTTACAGGAGGAGATATTGGTGCTTTAAATGGAACTTTATCAATAATGGTTGGTGGAAATGAACAAGCTTTTAAAAAAGTTGAAGACATTTTAAAAATTTTAGGTACACAAATTAGCTATTTTGGAAAATCAGGTAATGGTCAACATGCAAAACTTTTTAATCAAATTTTAGTAGCAATAAATACTTATGCATCTGCTGAAGTTCTAAATTATTGTCATAAAAATGGTGTTGAAATGAATGTTGCAAAAAAAGTTTTTGATTTATCAATCGGAAACAATTGACAATTAATTAATAATGGAAACAAAATGCTAGAAAATGATTTATCCCCAGGTTTTTATATTAAGCATTTGATTAAAGATTTAAATTTAGTAAAAGAAAATGAGAAAAATTTTCTTTATGCAACTAATGAAATTTTAAAAGTTTATCAAGACTTTGTTTTTAAAAATAATTCTTTAAATAATTTTGGAACACAAGCAATTTATGAGTTACTAAAAAATGGAAAGGAAGAGTAAGATGAAAATAGGATGACTTTCTTTTGACAATAGTTTAAATGATTTACTTAATAACTTGGTGTTTGCTAAACACAAAGTTTTTTATTTTGAAAATAAAGAAAATAATTTGCTTTTAAAAGAAAATGAAAATTTTTATAAAGTTGATTCAATAAAAGATTTAATTTTAGAATGTGATGTTTTATTTACTTATTTTAAAAAGATTGAAGATTTATACAGATTTTATACTTATCCAAATGGAATTTTTGATTTAGCAAAAAAAAATAACAAAAAAATAATTTGTGTTGATTTATCACTTTCATCAGCAAACTTAGTTAAAAAAATTCTTTCAAAAAATCCAATGGTTTATTTTTTAGAAGCACCAATTATTTTTTCAGAAGATTCTAGTAAAAAAATTACAAGAATTATGCCAGTTAGTGGAAGAAAATATATTTATGACAAAGTGGATTTGCTTTTAGCAGATTTAGGTATTGAACACTATTATGCTGGTGGATTTGGATCTGCACAAGTAATAAGTAGTGCTAACAATATTTTAAAGTCAACAGTTGCTTTAGGTGTGTTTGAAGCAATTTCATATGCAATAGGAAATAATTTAGATTTAAACTTGCTTTTTGATGCTGTTAAAAATGGAGCTGGTGGAAGTAATTTATTGACAGATTTTTATGATTTTTTTAAAAAAGATAAATTCATTTCTTTAAATAATAATTTTATTGGTTCAGCTAATCAAATTGAAATTGCTTTAAGTGATAATAAAAAAAATAGAGAAGAATTTTTACTTACTAAAATAGTTAATGGAATTTTAAAAAGAGAAGAAAATAATTCTATTAGTATTGATTTGGATTTATTTGTAAAATTTTATAATCTAAATCTTACTAAAACTGCATTTGAAAATACTAAGCACAATAATTTTTTAAAATCTAATCCACTTAAATATGAAGAAAATATAAATTATGAATTTGAAAATGAAATTAATAATAATAAATTTGACGCAGATTTTTTAGTTGGGGATGAAAAAGATTATTTTGATAAAACAATTCAAAA